>NZ_JALCZC010000122.1:0-12265 GCF_022690805.1 Anaeromyxobacter sp. SG66 | reverse complement strand
GCCGCCCTCCGCGTTCGTGCTCGCGCTCGGGGTCCTCGTCGCCGTCCCGCTCGCCGCGCCGGCCGCCATCCGGCTCCTCGGCCGCGCCGGGCGGCCCCAGCGGCTCGGGGTCGCGTACGGCGCGCGCACGCTCGGGGCGAGGCTCGGCTCCTCGGCCGTCGCGGCGGGGGCGCTCGCGGTCGCGGTGGCGATGCTCGCCGGCGTCACCGTCATGGTCGGCAGCTTCCGCGGCTCCGTGGAGCGCTGGCTCGACGCGACCCTCCGGGCGGACGTGTTCGTCACGACGCCGTCGTGGCGGCGCGCGCGCAGCGACGCGACGCTCGCGCCGGAGGTGGTCGCGCGGCTCCGGCAGGCGCCGGGGCTCGTCGCGGTCGATCTCCTCCGCCAGGTGCAGGTCCAGGCGGCCGGCAGGCGCATCTCGCTCTCCGGGATCGACGGCGCGCTGCCCGGCGGCGAGCGGCGCTTCGCGCTCCTCGCGGGAGACCCCGCCGCGGTGATGGCGGCGCTGCGGAGGGGCGCCGCGCTCGTCTCCGAGCCGCTCGCGCGGAAGGCCGGCCTCGCGCCCGGGTCGCGGCTCGCGGTGCGCGGCCCCGAGGGCGAGATCGCGCTGCCCGTCGCGGGGGTGTACCGCGACTACGGCACCGAGGGGGGCGCCGCGCTCGTGGACCTCTCCACCTTCGCGCGCCTGTTCGGGCCCGGCGCCCCGTCGAACGCCGCGCTGTACCTCGCTCCCGGCGCGGATGCCGAGGCGACCGTCCTCCGGCTCCGCGCGGCGCTGCGGGACCACGCGCTCCAGATCCGCTCCAACCGGACGCTCCGCGCGGAGGTGCTCGCGCTCTTCGAGCAGACGTTCGCCGTGACCCGGCTCCTCCAGGTGATGGGGCTCGTCATCGCGGCCGCCGGGGTGACGCTCTCGCTCCTGGTTCTCGCCCGCGAGCGGCGCGGCGAGCTCGCCCTGTACCGCGCCCTCGGCGCCACGCGTCCGCAGCTCTTCACGGTGTTCCTCGGACGCGGCCTCGGCATCGGCGTCGTCGGCCTCGCGCTCGGCGCGGCCGGCGGCGCCGCGCTCGCGCTCGTGCTCGTCGAGGTGGTGAACCCTGCGTTCTTCGGGTGGAGCATCGCCCTCCACCCTCCCTGGGCCGCGCTCGCAGGGCAGGCCCTCGCGATCCTCGCCGCCGCCGCCGCGGCGAGCCTCTACCCGGCGCTCACGGCGAGCCGCACCCCGGCGGCGGAGCTCTCTCGCGATGCGCTCTAGCCCCCTCGCCGCGCTCCTCGCCGTCGCGCTGGCCGGCGCGCCGGGGTGGCGTCCGGCGGATCCCGCGCATCGCTGGGAGCTGCCCCGCGATCACCACGCGCACCCGGACCACCGGAACGAGTGGTGGTACTTCACGGGGACGCTCGCCGTCGTGGACGCTCCGGCGCGCCGGCTCGGCTACCAGCTCACCTTCTTCCGAGCCGGGCTCTCCCCGGACCCGCCCGCGCTCGACTCCGCCTGGGCGGCGAGCCAGGCGGTGATGGGCCACGCGGCGGTGACCGACCTGCGCTCCGGGAAGCACGTCTTCTCGGAGGTGCTCTGGCGCGCCGCGCCGCTCCTCGGCGGCTTCGGCGCGCCGTCCGATCCCGTCCTGGCCTGGGCGCGCGCGCCCGCGGGCACTCCGGGGCGCTGGACGCTGCGGCTCGAGGACGGCGCGTTCCACCTCGCCATGCGCGACGACGCGCGCGGCATCGCCTTGGACCTCGTCGCCCGCCCGTCGAAGCCCCTCGTCCTGCAGGGGCCGAACGGCTACAGCCGCAAGGCGGCGCAGGAGGGCTACGCGAGCCTCTACGCCTCGTACACGCGGCTCGCGACCGAGGGGACGGTGACGGTGGGCGCGGAGACGCTGCGCGTGCGCGGCGAGAGCTGGATGGATCAGGAGGTCGGCTCGTCGCAGCTCGCCCCCGCGCAGGTCGGCTGGGACTGGTTCAGCCTCCGGCTCGCGGACGGGCGCGACCTCATGCTGTACGTCCTCAGGCGCGCGGACGGGAGCGTGGACTGGCGGAACGGGACGCTCGTCGCGCCCGGCGGCGCGTCGCGCGTGCTCGCGCCGGAGGAGTGGAGCGTCACCGCGCTCTCGACCTGGCGGAGCCCGCGCGGAGTGACGTACCCGGCCGGCTGGCGGATCGAGGTGCCGCGCGAGGGGCTCCGGCTCGTCGCGGCGCCGGAGGTCGCCGGGGCGGAGAACCGCTCCGCGCTGGCCGGCGGCATCTCGTACTGGGAGGGGCCGGTCCGGCTCACGGGCGCGGACGGGCGCGCGGCGGGCGAGGGGTACGTCGAGCTCACCGGCTACGGCGAGGGTACGCGGCCGCCGCTCTGAACGTCCACGGAGGGTTGCCGCACGCCCCGGCGACGGCTGGCGCGTCGTCGCAGGCGGCTCGCCTCGTCGGCGGGTCGCGGAGCCGGGCGGAACCCCAGAGGGCGCCGCGCCGGGGGGCGACGCCCCGGTTACCGTCCAGGGATATGGCGCAGCCGGACGAACTCGCCACCACGGGCGCCCTCGCCGCAGCCGGCGCCGCCGCCATCGCGGCGAGCTTCGAGGCATATCAGGACGAGCGGGTGCGCATCACCGCCCGGGCGCGCGGCCGGTTCGAGGCGAAGGACTGGGCCGGCGGCCAGGCCGACGCGCGTGAGCGGCTGGATCTCCGCGATCGGCTCGTGAACGCCTGCGTCGGCACGGTGCGCGCCGAGCTCGGCGCGGCGGCGCACGATCACCCCCTCTGGCGGAGCATGAAGGAGCTCTACGAGGCGCGGGTGGCGGCGCGGCCGGACCGGGAGATCGCGCAGTCGTTCTTCAACTCCGTCACCCGGCGTGTGTTCGTCACGGTGGGCGTGGATCCCGCCATCGAGTTCCTGGCGGCCGACGGTCCGGCGGTCCGCGAGGGCGGCGTGCCCGTTCATCGGAGCTTCCGGCGCGAGGTCACGACCGAGGCGCTCCTCCGCACCGTCCTCCGCGCCTACGCCTTCGCGGTCCCCTACGAGGACCTCGAGCGCGACGTGCGCATCGCGGCGGTCGAGCTCGACGCGCACCTGCGCGAGCTCGACGACGGCCAGCCGATCGAGACGGTCGAGCTGGTGACGTCGGTCTTCTACCGCGGGAAGGGCGCCTACCTCGTCGGGCGGCTCCGGCGCGGGCGGTTCACGACCCCGCTCGTCCTGGCCCTGGTCCATGGCGCGGGCGGCGTGGTCCTCGACGCCATCCTCCTCACCGCCGAGGACGTCTCGATCGTGTTCAGCTTCACGCGCTCGTACTTCCACGTGGAGGTGGAGCGACCGCGCGAGCTGGTGGCGTTCCTCTCCACGCTCATCCCGCAGAAGCGGGTGTCGGAGCTCTACATCGCGCTCGGCTTCAACAAGCACGGCAAGACCGAGCTGTACCGGGAGATCGCGCGCCACATCGCCGCCACCGGCGAGTCGTTCGTGCCGGCGCGCGGCGACAAGGGGCTCGTGATGAGCGTGTTCACGATCCCGGGGCTCGACGTCGTCTTCAAGGTCATCAAGGACGAGTTCAAGCCGCCCAAGCAGACGACGCGCCGCGAGGTCATGGACAAGTACCGGCACGTCTTCCGCCACGACCGCGCCGGCCGGCTGGTGGACGCGCAGGAGTACGAGCACCTCGCGTTCCCGGCGGACCGCTTCTCGCCCGAGGTGCTGCGCGAGCTCCGGGAGGAGTGCGCCGGGAGCGTGGAGATCGGGCCGCGCGAGGTCGCCGTGCGGCACCTCTACGTGGAGCGGCGCGTGACGCCGCTCAACCTGTTCATCCGCGAGGCGGACGAGTGGACCGCGCGGCAGGCGGTGCTCGACTTCGGCCGCGCGCTCAAGGATCTCTCCGCGACGAACACCTTCCCGGGCGACCTGCTCCTCAAGAACTTCGGCGTGACGCGGCACGGGCGCGTGATCTTCTACGACTACGACGAGCTCACGCGGGTCACGGACTGCGTGTTCCGCGACCTGCCCACCGCCTCGGGCGACGACGAGGAGACGAGCGGGGAGCCCTGGTTCTACGTGGGGGAGAACGACATCTTCCCCGAGGAGCTGCTCCCCTTCCTCGGCCTGACCGGGCGGCTGCGCGAGGTCTTCCTCCACGCGCACGGGGACCTGCTCACCGGGCGCTACTGGCGCGGCATCCAGGAGCGGATCCGGGAGGGGGAGATCGTGGACATCTACCCGTACCGCGAGGAGCAGCGGCTCGTGCACGGATATGCCTAGCCGTGCTCAGTCCGCGGCGGTCCGCTCCGTCTGTCGCGTCGCCAGGATGGCGCGATCGATCGCGTCGCCCGTGCAGAACCAGGAGAAGAGCCCGCCGGCGCGCCGCGCCGACTCGAGCGCGGGGAGCGCCGCCGGGTCGCGCAGCTCGCCGAGGAGCTCCGCCGCCGCGCGGCGCGAGCCGCAGCTCTGGGCGCCGGCGAGGAGCTTCCGGGCGTTCTCGCGGAGCGCCGCGTCCTCGCGCAGCGCCGGGCGGGCGGCGAGCGCGACGCGGTAGCGCCGCAGGCACTCACCGCTCGCGCCGCGGGCGCACGCGACGTCGCCGCGGAGCTTCTCGACGAGCGGATCGCCCGGCCGGCTCCTCGCGGCCTGGTCGACCCGGGCGCGCGCGTCCGCGAGCCGGCCGCTCCTCAGGAGCGATGCGACGTCGCCTGCGAGCGCCGCCTCGCTCCGGGGCAGGTACAGCGCCGCGAGCGCGAGGGCGGGGAGGGCGAGGAGCGTGAGGCGCCGTGGAGAGGCGACGAAAGCGCGAGCGAGGCCCGGCGCCCGGGTGAGCGCGACGAGGATGGCGGGCGGGAAGGGGCGATGGGCGGGGGTCGGAGATGGGGTCGGGGTCGCGGTCGCGGTCAGGGTCGGGGTCGGGGTCAGGGTCGGGGTCGGGGTCAGGGTCGGGGTCGGGGTCAGGGTCGGGGTCGGGGTCAGGGTCGGGGTCGGGGTCCGGGTCGCAGTCGCGGTCGCGGTCGCGGTCGAGGTCGAGGTCGAGGTGTGCAGCCCCGTCGTCTGCGCGGCCGCAGCCGCCGCCGGGAGCGAGGCCGCGCTCGCGGTCGGCTCCCCGAGCCTCGCGCTGCCCAGCACGACGCGGAGCTCCTCGGCGAGCTGCGCCGCGGTCGTCCGTCTCCACGCGCGCCGGGAGAGCCCGCGGGTGACCGCCGCGGCGAGCCCGGCGGGAAGATCGGGGCGAAGCACGGCGAGCGGGACCGGCTCCTCGTGGAGCACGCGGCGGATGGCCTCGAGCGGCGTCTCGGCCGGGAAGGGCGGACGACGGGTGAGCAGCGCGTAGATCATCGCGGCGAGCGCGAACGCGTCTCCGCCGCGGGACGGCGCGCCGCCGCGGAGGAGCTCGGGGGCTGCGAAGCCGAGGGCGGAGGCGGCGGCGGGATCGGCGGGATCGGGGTGGAACGGCAGCTCGGCGTCGACGAGCGTCACGGACCCGTCCGCCGCGACGACGACGTTGCCCGGGTGCAACCGACCGTGCACGCGGCCGCGCCCGTGCAGAACGAGGACGGCGCGGGCGAGCGCGCCGGCGAGGTCGAGAGCCGCGGCGACCGGCGGCGGGGCGGCGAGCACCTCGGTGAGCGTCCGGCCCGGCACGAACGGGCGGAGGAGGTGTGCGGCGCCCTCGTGCTCCAGCACGGCCGCCGAGGCGCCGGCGCAGGCGCGCGCCCGGCGCTCGAGCTCTCCTCGTCCGACGCCCGCCCGGCGGAGCACGGCGAGCGTCCCGGCCGCCTCCGCCCGCACGAGCAGCGTCCGGCCGGGGCGGAGCACCGAGACGAGGGCGTGGCCGGGCATGGGCAGGGTTCGCGCCGCCGCGCCCCCGCTCGCCGTGATCGCCTCGCGCGCCGGAGTCATGGCCGGCCGCTCAGGGGAAGAGCAGCGACGCGGTGAGCGCCGCCTCGAGCCGCGTGTACACGTCCGCCACCCGCTCCGCGCGCGCCTCGCCGCCGACCCGGAGCCGCTGGCCGACGCGCTGCGCGAACGCGAGCCGGGCGTCGCCGCCGGCGCGGACTCCACCTCCCGCGCCGCCCACGACCTGCAGCGCGGGCCCGGCGTCGAGCGAGAGCCAGCCGCGCGCGCCCGCCTCGCGGGTCACGGACAGGCGTGGCGAGGCCGAGACGAAGAGCGGCGGCGAGAACACGCCCGGAGCGGCGTCCAGCGGGTCGCTCGTCGCGGAGAGATCGCGGGCGTGGTGGAGGGCGTCCGCGGAGACGCCCGCCGCGATCGCGAACCCGCGGGCTCGCGTGAGCGCCCGATCGACGCGGGCGCCCAGGCCCGCCGCGAAGACCGGCGAGATCCGCTCGGCGGAGATGGATCCCGCGCGCGCGGTGAGCTCGACCCGCGTGGCGCTGCCGCCTGCCAGGCGAAGCTCCACGAGGTTGTCGCTCGCCGCCCCCACGCGCGCGTCGCCGGCGCCCTCGCCGGCGTAGGCGCGGAAGGAGTCGAGGCGCGAGGCGCGCCGGAGCTCCAGCGAGGCCCGCCGGTCCTCGGTGGCGCGCTGGAGGGCCACGCCGCCCGACAGTCCGGCGGCCCCGCGGCGCACGCCGTCGAGCGCGCCCCGCAGCTCGAGCCGCGTCCCCGGCGACGGGCGCCACTCGCCCTGCACCCTCACGTCGGCCCCCGAGGCCTCGGCGCCCGCCTCCCCGCGCGCGACGGCGAACCCCGCCTCGACGGCGCTCGAGGTGAATGGCGTCGGCTCCGCGGCGCCGGACACGAAGGCGCCCACCCGCGAGAGCCTCGCGCCGCCCGGCTGCGCGAGCACCCGCGCGCCGCCGCCCGCGGCCGGCTCGCGCCCCACGCGGAGCGAGCGCTCCAGCGCGGCGACGTCCGGGCGCGCCGGGCCGTACCGCTCGGCGAGCTCCCCGTGCGCGAGGGCGCGGTCGGCGTCGCCGTTCCAGGCGAAGGCGTGCGCGAGGCCGCGGTGCGCCTCCGCGTCGTTCGGCGCCTCGGCGAGCACGGTCTCGTAGACCGCGATGGCGTCCTTGCTCGTCTCCCGGCGCGCACCGAGGACCCGAGCGAGGCCGACCCGGGCGCGCCGCGAGCGCGGCCGCTCGCGCAGGACCGCCTCGTACTCGCGGCGGGCGGCGTCGGCCGAGGCGGGATCGGCAGCGAGCACCTCGGCGTACTCGAGCCTCGTCTCGGGGGAGGGCCGGAGCGCGAGCGCGCGCGCGTACTCGCCGCGCGCCTCGTCGCGCCGCCCCGCGCGGGCGAGCGCGCGGGCGCGGCCGAGCCGCAGATCGGGATCGTCGGGGTGGCGCTCGAGGAGCGCCGCGTAGCGCCCGGCCGCCTCTCCCGCCCGGCGCGGATCCTCGGCCGTGATCCGGGCGAGCTCGCGCGCGGCGCGCTCGTCCCCGGGGCTCGCGGCGAGGCGTCGCTCGAGCTCGCGCACGGCCTCGTCGCGGTGGCGGCGATCCCAGAGCAGGAGCTTCAGCCACTCGTCGCGCAGCGCCGCGTCCTCCGGCGCGCCCGAGAGGAGCGTCCGGTACTCCGCGAGCGCCTCGTCGAGGGTGGCGCGGTCGCGCCCCAGGAGCCGCGCGAGCTCGTGGCGGCGCGCGGGATCGTCCCGGCGGCCGAGGCCCATGCGCAGGTACCTCACCGCGTCCTTCGAGCGGTACGCGTACCGGGACCACTGCAGCAGGCGGGCTTGCTCGAACGCGAGCTGCCAGTCGTCGGGGAAGCGCGCGAGGTGGCGATCGAGCTCGGCGACGGCGCGGTCCGTCTCGCCGTTCTGGAGCAGCGCCCTGCACAGCTCGTGGGAGGCCTCGCGGCTGTTCGGGTTCAGCTCGAGCGCCTTGCGCCACGCCTCGATGGCGGCGCCGTAGTTCGCGATCTGCATGTTCGCGCGGCCGCGCGACAGGTACCAGGACTCGGCGAGGCCGGCGCGCGCCGCGGGCGCGAGGGCGAGCGCGGCCGCGATGATCGCGGTGCGGATCGAGGGGCTCATGCTGGATCTCTCTCGGGTCTTTGCGAGGGCTCTCTAGGCGGCAAGGTATTCATGCGCCTCGCCGCCCGGGAGCGGGGCGGGCAGGAAGGCGAGCCCCGCGCGCCACAGCCCCGGGAGCACCCGGCGTGCGTGCGCGACGCGCACCCAGCGCACGCCATCGCGCAGCACGACGGGCAGGGCTTCCGCCGGCGGTCTCCCGAGGAAGAGCGCGCCGAGCCCCCCCGGCGAGGTGTCGAGCACGACGCCCCGGACGCGCCGGGAGGCCCCCACCCACGCGAGCCCGCGCAGCGTCCCGCGGCGGGGCGCCAGGCGACGGCGCGCGCGGAGCGGCAGGAACGCGCGGACGATCCCGGCGAGGAGCTGGAGCGCCATCGCGACCTGGCTGCGGGTGCGCCCGTCGTGGGCGCCCGCGAACGCCTCCTCGGCGGAGAAGGCGATCCGCACGAGCGCGCGGCGCGACTCCGCGGGGAGCCCCTCGAACGCGAGGCCGGCCCGGGCCGTCCCCTGCACCTCCTCGCGCCAGGCGACGCGGGCGCGCACTCGCAGCGGCTCGGGCGTCACGAACGAGAGCTCGACCTCGGCGGGCAGGGTCGCGCCCGCGGGCAGCCGGAGCGCCGCGCCGGTGAGGGAGAGGTCCACCGTCTCCGCGGAGAGCGCGAGCCCCGGCGCCTCGACGCGCACGGGCACGCGCCGCCGCACGCGCTCGTCCTCGCGGCGCTGCGGCCGCTCCCACGCGACGAGGAGCGCCGCGAGCACGGCGGCGAGGTTCGCGCCGGCCCAGAACAGGTTGAACGCGTACGCCTCGACCTCGATCCCGAACGCCAGGAGCTCGAACGCACCCTTCCCGAGCGCGACCGCGGCGAGCGCCGCGGCAGCGATCGTGAGCCGCGAGGAGGACGCGTCGAACCGGCGGCGGTCCGACACGATCCCCTTGGGCGTCACCTTGAACCCGAGGCTCTTCGGCAGGAGCAGGTCGAGGGTCGCCCGGGCGAGCGGGAAGGCCACCGCGGCCTCGTAGACGGTCCCCCACAGCAGCCGGGGCCAGCCGGGGAGGAGCGCGTTCGCGGCGAGCGTGGAGAGCAGGAGGTGGGGGACGAGGTACGCGAGGAGGACGGGGAGGTCCGCGAAGAGCGGGTGGAGGTGGAAGAGCAGGTACCAGAGCGGCGTCAGGAAGAAGGCGACCCGCGCCAGCGGGAAGAAGAAGTACCAGAGCGAGGCGAAGTAGCCGACGCGGTGGCGGAGCGGGAGGCCGCGCTCGAGGAGCGGGTTGTCCTTGAAGAAGATCTGCAGGCACCCCAGCATCCAGCGGCGCCGCTGCACGAGGTAGCTCTGCACGTTCTCGGCGGAGAGCCCGACGGCGAGGTCCTCGTCCACGAACGCCGAGCGCCAGCCACGCGCGTGCAGCTTCTGGCTCGTGTGGATGTCCTCGGTGATGGAGAGCAGGTTGAAGCCGCCCACCGAGGCGATGGCGGCGCGGCGGAACACGGCGCCCGAGCCCACGAAGAACGCGCCCCCCCAGCGATCGCGGCCCGCCTGGATGGCGTGGTTGAAGAGGTCCGCCTCGTTCGGCACGGCGGGGCCCGTCCCGAACGCGCGCTGGAAGACGTCGGGGTTGTAGAAGTGGTGGGGCGTCTGGACGACGCCCATGCGCGCGTCGCGGAAGTGCGGGACCGTGCGCTCGAGGAACGCGGCGCTCGGCACGTGGTCGGTGTCGAACACCACGACGAGCTCTCCCGCCGTGAGCGAGAGCGCGTTGTTGAGGTTCCCCGCCTTGGCGTGCCGCTTCGGCCCGGCGATGTACCGCGCGCCGTGCTCGGCGGCGAGCCGCGCGACCGACTCGCGGTGCGAGTCGTCGCAGACGTGGACGGTCATCCTCGAGTAGCGCATGGCCATGCAGGCGGCGAGCGTCTTGTCGAGGATCTCGAGCGACTCGGAGTAGATGGGGACGAACACGTCCACGGACGGTGCGTTCTCGCCCGGCGCGAGCGCCGCGGGCGCCTCGCGCCGGCGCCGCGAGACGCCGACCTGCACGACGAGGAGGAGGACGGTCGAGAACGCGTACGCCTCCGCGGCGAGGAGCGACAGGCTGATGACCGGCCCGAGCGGCTCGACGAAGTTGAGCGTCTCGCGGGCGCGCCAGCCCAGGTAGCGCGCGGAGAGGGCGACCGCGAGCGCGACGAGCCCCGCGCGAGCCCAGGTGAACCGCCTCGCGAGCGGCGCGAGCGCGAGGGCCGCGAGCACCGGCAGGAGCGGGAAGCGCTCCTCGAACGGGCTCCAGTCGATCCCGAGCAGGAACGCGAGCGGCTCGTCGAAGCGGCGCGTGACGCCGAGCTCGAGCGCGCGCCCGAGCCAGAGCCAGTTGTGCAGGTAGTAAGGGGTCTCCTCGCCCGCGAGCGCCCGCTCGAAGATCGAGTCGAGCTTCCCCTCGCGCAGCCCGGCGGCGAGCGCCGGGTCCTCCACCGCCGCGAGGGCCGCGACGGAGGCCATGTGCGGCTGGCCGTCGAGCTCCGACAGCGCGCGGCCGCCGGGGGTGTAGCGATCGCGGAGCCTCCCCTCGGCGCGGAGGGCCTCGCGCGGGAAGGCGAGCATGCGGGCGCGCAGGTCCGCCTCGCCGCGCCTCCCGAACCAGCGCGCGTCGAGCGCGACGCGCCAGAAGATCGGGACCGCGTCGTAGCCGAAGACCTGGGGCGCGCCGCCCCCGGGCTTGTCGAGGAGCAGGGCGCCGGACCGCGGATCCACCCAGATCCGCTCGGGCGGCAGCACGAGCCCCTTGTCGAAGTAGAGGAAGCGGAGGATCTCGTAGCTCCCGCGCACGAGCTCCTTCCACGGGTGGGCCGGATCGACCTCGGCGAAGACCTCGTAGGCGTAGGGGGCGAGGTAGGCGACGTGGATGGTGGGATAGCGCTCGCGCGGCGCCCAGTTCCCGCCGGTGGGCAGGAACCTCCCGCCTGCCTGGATCACCTCGCGCGCCCAGACGTCCGCGAGGAGGCGCCTCGCCTCCTCGAGGTAGCGCGCCTCGCCGAACCGGCGCGAGGCCAGCACGAGCGCGAGGGCGCTGTCCTGATCCGCGTCGGTCGCGGCGTTCCGATCCTGGACGCCGTCCTTCCACTTCCAGGCGAGGAGCCGGTCGTCGCGGACCTGGAGGTTCTCGCGCGTCCAGCGCCACACCTCGTCGAAGGTGGCGCGATCGCCGGCCCACACGGCGCGGAGGAGCGCGTACGACTGGCCCTCGGAGGTCGTGATGCCGCCCTCGTCGCGCTCCACGACGCGGCCGCGCTCCACGTGCGCGTAGCGATAGAAGCTCCACAGGGCGGAGAGCTCGTCGCGCTCGCGCGCCCGGGCGTCGCGCGCGCGGCCCGCGTCGCCGTGGCCGCAGGCGAGGAGGGCGGAGAGGGGGAGGAGGAGGATCCAGGCGAGGTCCCGCATGCGCCCACGGAGGGTGGGGGCGGGCGATCGTGCGAGGAAGCACCCGCCCGGATCACGGGCGAGCGAGGCGCCGAACGGGGGACGCGTGGCGGGCCGGGATCGGCCCGTCTTCGCCCGAGCTGGCCCCCTAGGGAGCGCCGCCCCGACGGGACCGAAGGGCTCAGCGGCGACGGACGGCGGCCACCACGTTGGGGACCGGCCAGGGCTCGTGGTTATCGGCCTGCGGCAGGTGCTCGAATCCGCCCACCCACTCGTGCTCGCCCCCGCCGCCGCGCACGTAGAGCTGAGCCTCGGGGCCGCCCTCGACGTACATCGCCTGGCGCAGGTCGATCGGGAGCGCGAGGAGCGCGTTCACGAGGTCGTAGACGGGCCAGGGTGTCCGCGCGTGGATGAAGAGGACGCGCCCCTTCCCGTCCATGCCGATCGCCGCCGCCGAGAAGCGCCGCTGCGACGGGGCCCACACGTTCCGCCGGTCGCAGGAGACGAGCCGGATCGATTGCACGAGGGTCCCGTACGCCTTCGCGACCGTCTCGAGGTCGTCGCAGTCGCGATCGATGAGCCGGACCGGCGCGGCGCCGCGCTCGAGGGGGTCGAAGGCCAGCACCGAGCGGTCCCTCGAGACGCGCCGCTGGTTCACGTGCTGCCGCGTGCGCATGAGCGAGACGCTCGTGCGGTAGTCCTGCTGGTACATGCTCGCGTTGATGGCGGCGGCCGCCCCGGCGCGCGCCGCCCAGGCGCGAGCGCTGCGCAGGCTGCCCTCGCCGGGCGCGGAGGCGTTGAGCAGCCTGAGCTCGAAGCGCGCGGGGTCGATGCGCACGATCGCGATGGGCTGCGCGCGGCCCTCGGCGGCCGGGCCGGCGAACTGGCCGAGCTCGAGCCCG
>NZ_JALCZC010000121.1:0-12279 GCF_022690805.1 Anaeromyxobacter sp. SG66 | reverse complement strand
AGACGCGCGCCTCGGTCGCCGCGCCGCGCAGGCCCGCGGCGGCGCCGAGCGCGCGCGCGTCGATCCGCGCCGACCAGCGCACCCCCGGCGCGCGGTCGCAGCGCCCGCACGCGACCGAGGCGAGGTAGGGCAGGTCGCGCCCGAGCGCGGGCAGGCCCGCCTCGGTCGTGCCGCCGCACGACGCGTGGAAGTACGCCTCCACCGGCTCCATCCCCGAGACGAGCACCTCGCCCGCCGTGGCCTCGGCCGCCGCCCGCGCCGCGGGGCTCGCCGCGCCGTGCCGGTAGACCTGGGCGAGCACGCCCGTCGCGATGTCCCAGCGCCGGTTCGCGGCCTGCGCCTCGATCTTGCGCGTGAGGGCGTAGCTCCGGGCCGCGACCGCCTGCGCCTTCAGGGCCTCGCCGGGGAAGCTCACCGGCATCTCGCCCGACACCACGCCCGCGACGTAGTCCTCGAGCCGGACCTCCTCGATGCGCTCCGGCCGCTCCGAGACGCGCACGCGGATGAGCTCCTCCGCCTGCGCGGGCGCGGCGGAGACGAGGAGGAGCGCGAGCGCGGCCCGGATCGGCGCCACCCCGAGGGCGGCGGGCGCCATCACCCCTCGTCCGGCGCGCCCGCGACGGTCGCCGCCCGGTCGCGCCGCGACGCGCGGACCTTGTGCCAGACGTAGAAGACCACCGCCGCGACACCGGCGGCCACGATGACGAGCTCGAACCGGTGGTAGACGGCCTTCATGCGCGGGTCGCTGTCCCACTTGTCGCCGAGCTTCGCCCCGACCCACGCGAGCGCGAGGCACCAGGGGTACGAGCCCGCGAACGTGAAGGCGATGAACTTCCCCATCGGCATCCGCGACACGCCCGCCGGGAACGCGATGAACGTGCGGACGACGGGGAGGAGGCGGGCGGCGAACACGACCCACTGACCCCACCTTCGGAAGAGGCGATCCGCCACGTCGAGATCGTGGTGCGACACGAGCACGTACCGACCGTACCGCTCGATGAGCGGGCGGCCGCCGTACAGGCCGAGGTAGTAGGCCGGGACGGAGCCCACGACGCAGCCGATCGCGCCCGCGAGCGCCGCCCCGTGCAGCGTGAAGTTGCCGAGGTACACGTGGTACCCGGCGAGCGGCATGATGATCTCGGACGGGAGCGGGATGCAGGCGCTCTCGATCGCCATGAGCAGGACGACCCCGCCGTAGCCGAGGTAGCCGACGACGGCGATGGTGAAGACCGCGAGCTTGGCGACGACCGACTGGATCATGCGTCCCCTTCGCCCGCGGGCGGCTCGGCAGGCTCGCGGGCATAGTAGACCGCCTCGTGCCCGCAGGTGCAATCCGCCGCGGGAGGCGCCGGGTAGAAGTGGCGCGCGCCGCGAAAGCTCCGGAGCCAGTGCCCCGGCGCGCCCTCCTCGCCCGGCCCCAGCACGTAATCTGGCGAGAGCGTGACCTTCCCGCCGCCCCCCGGGAGATCGACGGCCAGGTGCGGGATCGCGAGGCCGCTCGTCCGCCCCCGCATCTGCTCCAGGATCGCGACCCCGGCCTCGAGCGGCGTGCGCAGGTGCGCCGTCCCCTCCGCGAGATCGCCCTGGTGGAGGTAGTACGGGCGGACCCGGCTCGCGAGGAGCCGCTCGTTGAGATCGGTGAGGAGCCGGGCCGACGAGTTCACGCCGCGCAGGAGCACGGACTGGTTCTCCACCGGCACCCCGTGGTCGACCAGGGCCTCGCACGCGGCGCGCGCGTCCGGCGTGACCTCGACGGGGTGGTTGAAGTGCGTGACGACGAAGAGCGGCGCGTGGCGGCGCAGGAGCGCGGCGAGCGCGGGCGTCACGCGCATCGGGCAGGTCACCGGCGCGCGCGTCGCGACGCGGAGGAGCTGGACGTGCGGGATGGCGCGGAGGCCCGCGAGCAGCGCGTCGAGCCGCTCGTCCGAGAGCACGAGCGGATCGCCGCCCGAGACGATCACGTCCCGCACCTCGCGGTGCGCCCGCACGTACGCGAGCCCCTCCTCGATCGCGTCGCGGTCGAACCCCGCGTCGGCGCCGAACGTGATCCGCCGGCGCGTGCAGTGACGGCAGTAGACCGAGCAGCGATCGACGGCGAGGAAGAGGACGCGATCCCGGTACTTGTGGACGATCGCGCGCGCGGGCCGGTGCGCGTCCTCGCCGATGGGATCGCGCAGGTCCCCGGGCGCCTGCGTCGCCTCGCCGGGGAGCGGGATGGACTGCATCCGGATCGGACAGCTCCCGTGGACGGGGTCCATGAGCGACGCGTAGTACGGCGTCACCGCGACGCGCGTCCGCCCTCGCGCGTGCGCGAGGCCCGCGCGCTCGTCGTCGGTGAGGGCGACGAGGCGGCCGAGGTCCTCGGCGGTGCGCAGCGCGTTCCGGTGCTGCCAGCGCCAGTCGCGCCAGTCGCTCTCGGAGACGTCGGGGAATCGGGCTCGAAAGTCCATGGGATCACCGCTCGGGCCGTCGCCACGGGGAACGCCCGGCGGGGCGCGGAAGCTACCCGCCCGCGACGCAGCGGTCAAACGACGCCTGGCCCCGGAGCGCCGCCTCGCCTGCCTGCTGCCGCTCGGCCTGCACGGCGGGACCCACCCCGGTCGGTGGGGCGACGGGCCGTGTCATGGCGGCGCGTCGGTGTTAAAGGAGACGCGCGGCCCTCGCAGAGGGCCCCCTGTGGAGCGAGACGACATGGCGAATCTTCCTGTGACGAGCGACCACGGGGACGTCGGCGCCCTTCCTCCGGAGCGCGCGAACGGCGAACCCCGCCCGGCCGGCTCGGCGATCGACGACGGGATCCGACCCGTCCCGAGCGTCCGCGCGCGCTTCGCGCCCGGCCCGCGCTCCATCTGGAAGGACGTCCCCGAGACGCTCTGGAACGACTGGCACTGGCAGCAGCGCGAGCGGATCACCCGGCTCGAGCAGCTCGAGAAGGTGATCCACCTCACGGACGAGGAGCGCCGCGCGGTCGTCGAGACGGACGCCGAGTTCCACATGGGGATCACGCCGTACTACGCGGCGCTCATGGATCCCGACGACCCGAGCTGCCCGATCCGGCTGCAGTCGGTCCCGACCCTGGGCGAGCTGACCATCGCGCCCGCCGACCTCGAGGACCCGCTCGCCGAGGAGCGGGACATGCCGGTGCCCGGCATCACGCACCGCTACCCGGACCGCGTCCTCTTCTACACGACGCACAACTGCCCGGTTTACTGCCGCCACTGCACGCGCAAGCGCAAGGTGTCGGATCCGACGACCGCGGCCGCGAAGCGCCAGATCGAGGAGTCGCTCGCGTACATCGCGGCGCACCCGGAGATCCGCGACGTGGTGATCTCCGGCGGCGACCCGCTCTCGCTCTCGGACGACCGGCTCGACTACATCCTCGGCCGGCTGCGGGCGATCCCGCACGTCGAGATCTTCCGGCTCGGCACCCGCAACCTCGTCACCCTCCCGCAGCGCGTGACGGACGACTTCGTCCACATGCTGCGCCGTCACCACCCGGTCTACGTGAACACGCACTTCAACCATCCGAAGGAGTGCACCGCCGAGGCCTTCGAGGCGGCGCGGCGGCTCGCGGATGCCGGGTGCGTCATCGGCAACCAGATGGTGCTCCTGAAGGGCGTCAACGACGAGCCCGAGACCGTGAAGGAGCTGAACCACAAGCTCCTGCTCATGCGGATCCGGCCCTACTACATCTACCAGTGCGATCTCTCGAAGGGCATCAGCCACTTCCGCACGCCCGTCGAGACCGGCATCCGCATCATCGAGCACCTGCGCGGCCACACCTCCGGCCTCGCCGTGCCGCACTTCGTCGTCGACGCGCCCCAGGGCGGCGGCAAGATCCCCGTGAACCCGAACTACGTGGTCTCGCACGAGGGGAAGCGCTGGGTGCTGAGGAACTACGCAGGGAAGGAGTACGAGTACCTGGAGCCTTAGGTACGGCGCACGATCCCGGGCCTGCGACGGGGGTGCTCGCTCCTTCCGGCTGCGGCGTACGGAGGCAGTACGCCTCGCCGGGCGTCGCTGCGCTTCCCCGTCTCGGCTCCGGGCTCGTGCGCCTGCGGAACGTCTCTCCGCGTTCACGCGATCCCGGGCCTGCGGATGGGGCACGGCTGCGGGTGAGGTCTCGACGCGTGCGAGCGCGGGCCGGCGTCACTGCTCGATCGTGACCGTCAGCTGGGAGCTGCCGGCCCAGCGGGTGAGCTTCGTGACGAGCGCGATCATCCGGCCGTCCTCGTCGTTCCACTGGCAGCCCGCCTCCTCGCACGCGCCCGGGATCGCCGAGAGCACCTCGCGCCAGCGAGCGTCGAGCCTGGCGATGGCGAGGGGGTTCCCCGTGTAGTCGAGCGTGAGGCCGGAGATCGTTCCCGAGCCGTCGCGCTTCACGCCGTACAGGACGTCGAGCCTCGTCCCGAAGTCGCTCGCGAGCTCCCGCGCGAGGTGGGTCCCGTCCCAGGGAAACGCGAGCGGGCCGCCGAAGACGGCCTGCGCCTCCTCGAGCCCCGTACCGACGCCGACGCCTTCGAAGGTCATGCGCCCGGGGGCCCCTGCGGGCTGGAGCCGAACCCGGGCGCGCAGGTCGCCGTGAGCGTCGGGAGCGCAGGCGGCGGCGAGCAGGGCGAGTGCGACGGCGAGGGCGAGCGGAACGTGGCGCGGCATGTGGGCTCTCCTTGTGTTGCGGGGGGGGTAGAGGCGTTCAGCGCTTCTTCGTCCAGAAGTCCTCGTTCGACAGCGCGCGGCGTGCGGTCTCGACGTCGAGGAGCTGGACCCGGACGCCGAGCTCCGCCCGCGCTCGCAGGTGGAGCCGGTCCGAGCCGAGGCGCGCGGAGGGTCCGACCTGAACCGTGAACCCGTCGCGGCGGGCGCCGCCGGATACGACGCCGTGCCGGAGCTCCGGGAGCTCGAGGCGGTCTCTCGCCGCGGTCAGCACGGGCGTCTTCACGACGCAGCCCGGCCGGCCCGCCTCGTCGAGCGCGCAGCGGACCGCGACGCGCCGCGCGCCGAGGCTCGCGGTCACCGCCCGCTCGCGCAACGACGCCTGCGCGCCGATGCGGAGCGCGCCCACGTCGAGCTCCAGCCCGACGGCCCCCTCCGCGCTCACCTCGAGCGGCGCGGGGCGGCGCTCGAGGCGGGCGCGGTGGCGCTCGACCGCTCCGAGCGCCTCCGCGAGCGCGTGCCGGAACCGACCGTGGATCGCGGCGAGATCCTGGTTCTCCGCGGTCACCGCGCCCGGCTCCCACGGCTGGAGCTCGCGGACGGGGTCGATCACGCGGGGGTGCGCCGCGAGCTCGTCGAGGGTGCGGCACGCCTTCGCCGACGCCACCCACTCGCCGAGGAACCGCTCGAAGTCCGCGAGATCGAGGCGGCGGAGCGCGACGTTCGCCCGGTGCACGGCCGCGCGCTGCTCGGGGCTCCGGCCGCAGAGCGAGTACGAGGGCCGAAACCCGCTCCACAGCAGGTCGCGCGCTCCGTGGGGCTCGCGCGGAGGGAGGACGACGTGCGGCGTGCTGCTCGACTCGATGCGGGACATGCGGTGGCCCTCGCGGTCCGACGAATGGATCGTCCGGATCGCGAAGGGCGTGCCGCGCCCAAGCGCTCGACATCACGTGCGCCCCCGCGGCCCGGGCGGCGCCTTCGCGGACCTGGAGGACGCCGGGCGGACCTTCGAGGGCCGCTACTCGACCACGGCGATCGCGTCGATCTCGACGCGCGCGCCGCGGGGGAGCGCCGCGACCTGCACGGTCGCGCGCGCCGGCGGCTCGCCCGGGAAGTACCGGCCGTACGCCGCGTTCACCCGGGCGAAGTCGCCGAGGTCCGCGAGGAAGATGGTGGTGCGGACGACGTGCTCGAACCCGGCGCCTCCCGCGGTGAGCACGGCGCGCAGGTTCTCCATCACGCGCGTCGTCTGCGCGTCGATGTCCCCGGCCACGAGCTCGCCGGTGGCGGGGTCGAGCGGGATCTGCCCGGAGAGGAACAGCGTGCGCCCGCCGCGCGCCTCGACGGCCTGGCTGTAGGGGCCGATCGCCTGGGGCGCGGCCGGGGTGGAGAGGATCCGCTTCATGCCGCTACCGTAGCGGCCTCGGCCCGAGCGTTCAACGGTGGCTTCTCGCGCGGCGGCGGCCGGGGCGCGATCAGACGCGCTCGACGGACTGGACGCCCTCGATCCGCTCGAGCGTCCGGATGACGGACTTGAGCTGCTTCAGGTCACCGACCGTGACCTCGAAGTCGTTCACGGCGCGCTCGCCCGGCGTCGTGCGGCAGCTCGCCTGCGAGATGTTCAGGCCGGCCTCGCTGAACGTCTGCGAGATCCGCGCGAGGATGCCGGGGCGGTCGCTCGTGATGACCCGGATCGAGATCTGCCGCTTGAAGTCGCCCTTCACGTCCCAGGCGACGTCCACGCGCCGCTCCGGGTCGATCCCCAGGACCTTGTCGCACGCGACGGTGTGGACCGTCACGCCCCGGCCGCGGGTGATGAAGCCGACGATGGCGTCGCCGGGCACCGGGTTGCAGCACCGGCCGTAGCGGACGAGCACGTCGTCGATGCCGTTGATGCGGACGCCCCCCGCCGGGCGGCGCGCGACCTTGCGGAAGATCTCGGTGAGGCGCGAGGTCGGCGACGGCTCCGCGGGCGTGGGCTCGGCGAGCTTGTCGGCGGGGAGGAGCTGCTGGAGCACCTGCGCCGGAGCGACCTTGCCGTAGCCGATGGCCGCCAGGAGGTCGTCGGGGGCGCGGTAGCCGAGGGCCTGCGCCGCCTTCTCGAGATCGCCGCCCTTCTGGGCCTTGGCGAGGCTGAGGCCGAAGCGGCGGAACTCGCGCTCCGCGACGTCGCGCCCGATCTCGAGCGAGCGGCGGTGCTCGGCCTGGCGGATGAACTGGCGGATGCGGGCCTGCGCGCGGCTCGTCTTGACGAAGCTGAGCCAGTCCTTCGACGGGTGCGCGTTCGGCGAGGTGAGGATCTCGACCGTGTCGCCGTTCTTCAGCGCGTAGCGCAGGGGGACGAGCTTGCCGTTCACCTTCGCGCCGACGGTGTGCTCGCCGACCTCGGAGTGGATCGTGTAGGCGAAGTCCACCGGCGTCGCCCCGCGCGGCAGGCTCTTCACCGCCCCCTTCGGCGTGAACACGAAGACCTCGTCCGAGAAGAGGTCCACCTTCACCGTCTCGAGGAACTCGCGCGGATCGGCGAGCTCGCGCTGCCACTCGACGAGCTGCCGCAGCCAGCCGAAGCTCTCGGCGTCCTTCTTCGAGAGCTCGGCGCCCTTCCCGTCGCGCCCCTTCTCCTTGTACGCCCAGTGCGCCGCGACGCCCTCCTCGGCGATGCGGTGCATCTCCTTGGTGCGGATCTGCACCTCGATGCGCTCGCCGCGCGGCCCGACCACCGTGGTGTGGAGCGACTGGTAGAGGTTGGGCTTCGGGATGGCGATGTAGTCCTTGAAGCGGCCGGGCACCGGCTTCCACAAGGAGTGGATGATCCCCAGCGACTCGTAGCACTCCGCGACGGTGTCGACGATCACGCGGAAGCCCACGACGTCCAGGATGTGGTCGAAGTCGACGTCGAGCTGACGCATCTTGCGCCAGATCGAGTAGACGTGCTTCACGCGGCCCGAGACCTGGACGGAGATCCCCGCGTCGGTGAGGCGCCCGCGGATGACCTCGACGACCTCCTGCACGAACTGCTGCTTCTCCTTCGCCTCCGCCTCGACGCGCGACGACAGCTCGGCGTAGTCCTCTGGGCGGAGGTACTTGAAGGAGAGGTCCTCGAGCTCGCTCTTCAGCCACTGGATCCCGAGCCGGTTCGCGAGGGGCGCGTAGATGTCGAGGGTCTCGCGCGCGATCCGCTCCTGCGACTCGGGCTTCATGTGATCGAGCGTCCGCATGTTGTGGGTGCGATCGGCGAGCTTGACGAGCAGGACGCGGATGTCCTTCGCCATCGCGACGACCATCTTGCGGAAGTTCTCGGCCTGCTTCTCCTCCTGGGTGTTCGCGGCGCTGAACTGCGAGAGCTTCGTCACCCCGTCGACGAGGTCCGCGATCTCGGGCCCGAACAGCTCCGCGATCTCCTCCTTGGTGGCGAGCGTGTCCTCGATCGTGTCGTGGAGGAGCCCGGTCACGACCGACGACTCGTCGAGCTTCAGCTCGGCGAGGAGCCCTGCCACCTCCAGGGGGTGGATGAGGTACGGCTCACCGGACTTGCGGATCTGCCCCTGGTGGACCTTGGCGGAGTAGACGTACGCCTTCTTGATCAGGTCCAGATCGGGGTCCGGGTGGTACCCACCTACCCGGTCCAGGATGTCGTTGAGGCGCAGCACACGGATCGTTCGAGCGTATCGGGTCGAGCCCGGGCGCGGCAAGCCCGGGATACGCCCCCCACTCGTCTCCTTTCCGTAACGCGGCGCAGCAGGCGGCGCCAGGTCCGCCGCGACGCCGGGGGCCCTGCCCGGCTGCCAGGGGCCAGGCGATTTGAGCGCGGGCGGGGGCGCGGCTAACGTGGCAGCACGCGCCTCGCCGGGCTCCGAGGCGCCATCACGCGCCTCCGTCCCGGGGCGCCGGGAGGATCGAGATGGCGGTCGTCTTCGTCAGCATCACGCCGCTCGGCACGGGGACGCCGAGCGTGTCGCGCTACGTCGCGGGCGTGGAGCGCATCCTCCGCGGCACCACGCTCACGCACGAGCTCACCGCCATGGGGACGATCATCGAGGGCGACCTCGACGAGATCCTCGCGGTCGTGCGCCGGATGCACGAGCACCCCTTCACGGAGGGTGCCGTCCGCGTGTCGACGCTCGTGAAGATCGACGACCGCCGCGACAAGGAGCACACGATCGCCGGGAAGATGCGGTCGGTCGCGGAGAAGCTCCGCTGAGCGACCGGGCGCGATTCGAGAGAGGCGACCGGGCCGTTCAGCGGGCTCCCTCCGCGCTCCGGCCCGGCGCGGCGGCGGCCCGGTCGTCCGGCTTCGCGCCGGCGCGCGGGTCGATCGCGGGGGCGCGCTCGGCCGCCGCCCGCTCCTGATCGGCCTGGTACTCGCGGACGGAGCGGCGGTTGAGCAGGACGATCGTCCCGCCGCCGAGGACGGCCAAGGCCATGGCTACGGCGAACAGCCAGAACGCGCGGCGGGAGCGGCGCTGCGGCCGGGCGGGGGCGGTCATCGAGCGATCCTAGCGCGGCGGCGAGCGAGCGGCGGCGCGCGTCCGTCGCGACCAGGCGGAGCAACACGCGGCGCGCGCCGGTCGGTCATCGCGAGAAGCTCCCCGAAACGCGAGCGGCCGGGCGCTCGGCCCGGCCGCGGGGTGATCGTCCGCCGTAGGCGGGCGCGCTACCCGAACGACTTCTCCTTCTGCTCCTGCTCTTCCTTGCAGCGGATGCAGAGGGTCGTCACCGGCCGCGCCTCGAGGCGCTTCGCGGAGATCTCCTCCTCGCACCGCTCGCAGATGCCGAAGGTGCCGTTCTCGATGCGGGCGAGCGCCTTGTCGATCTTGGCGAGGAGGAACTTCTCGCGATCCCGCAGGCGGAAGATCATCGACTGCGTGTACTCGCTCGACGCGAGGTCGATCTCGTCGGGGAGATCGTCGGTGTCGAAGCTCGCCTCTTCCGTGAGCGTCTTCTTCGCGGAGAGCAAAAGCTGCCGCTTGGACTCCTCGAGCATCGTCTTGAACTTCTTCAGGTCCTTCTTGTTCAAGCGACCTCCTCGCTGACGCGCCCCCCCGGGGGCCCGACCGAAAAGAGCGGAGAAACTAGTCTGCGCCCCCGGGGCTGTCAAGCCGTGCCCAGCCGCGCAGCGGGCCTTTCGCGCGGCGCGCGCTCCGCGGCGATCGCCCCGGCGGCCGCGGCGCGCGGGCCTCGGGAGAATCGCGCGGAAGCTTTACTCGGGTCCGCCGCCGGAACATGCTCAAGCGCCATGTCCGACGGGAAGTTCGACCGCGAGTTCCTGCGCGGCGCGCTCGCGCTCACCGCGCGATCCGAGGTGGATCGCCTGCTGCTCATCTCCGACCACCCCATCTCGCCGAACGAGATCCGCGGCCGCCCGATCAAGCGCAAGCTCGTCTACGCCGTGACGAGCGAGGGGATCGCCGACCAGCTGAAGGCCCGCAAGTACATGGCGGTGCTCATCCCGCCCTACGACTACACGCGCATCGAGAAGATCAAGGTGGCGGTCGTCGCCGCCCAGGCCGCGGGCGTCGTTCGCGACGGCGACACCATCCTCGCCCTCGCCGGACCGGGCGAGGACCGGGTCGTCGACACGCTCGTGAAGGTGGAGATCGGCTCGGAGGACCCGGAGGAGAAGATCCGCGTCGACACGCTCGGGCTCCCGCCCGGGTTCTCCTCGCAGGTGGTGGAGAGCCTCATCCACACCGCGATGGAGATCGGCGCGGAGGGCTACGAGGGGCACCCCGTCGGCACGATCGTCGTCATCGGCGACTCCACCGCGGTGATGGAGAAGAGCCGCCAGCTCATCCTGAACCCGTTCCAGGGGATCAGCGAGGCGGAGCGGAACGCGCTCGATCCGCCCATCCGCGAGGCCATCAAGACGTTCTCCGCGCTCGACGGCGCGTTCATCATCCGGGAGGACGGCGTCGTGCTGGCGGCGGGACGCTACCTGCTCACCATGTCACGCGACGTGAAGCTGCCGATGGGGCTGGGCGCGCGCCACAGCGCCGCGGCGTCGATCACGACCGAGTCGAAGTCCATCGCGGTCACGGTCTCGCAGACGAGCGGCACGGTCCGCGTCTTCCGCGAGGGCGAGATCGTCCTCGAGCTGCGCCAGAAGCTTCGCCGCGTCTGACCCAGGGCCGCCTTGCACGCTCCCGATCGCCGCCCCGCCCTCGCCGCGCTGCTCCTCGGCGCGGCCGCGACGCTCTTCCACGTCTATTACGCGGGCCACCTCGCCCTCTCCCCGCAGGAGGCGTACTACTGGGAGTGGGCGCGGCGGCTCGACCTGTCGTACTTCGATCACCCTCCCCTCGCCGCCTGGACGATCGCGCTCACGACCGGCCTCCTCGGCGACTCGGAGCGCGCGATCCGGCTCGCGGCGGCGCTCCACTCCGCGATCTTCTGCGCCTTCTTCTGGCTCTCCGTCCGGCGGCTCTTCGGCGCCCGGGTGGCCCTCGTCGCGCTCGCCGCCGGACTCGCCGTCCCGCTCTTCGCCCTCGGGCAGGTCATCATCACGCCCGACGGGCCGCTGCTCTCCGGCTGGGCGATGGCGCTCTACTTCACGCTGCGCGCGCTCGACGAGGAGCGGCCGGCGTGGCTGCTCGCCGCGGGCGCGGCGACCGGGTGGGCGCTCCTCGGCAAGTACACCGGGGCGCTGCTCCTGCCGCAGATCCTGCTCGCGCTCCTCCTCGACCCGCGCGGCCGGCGCATGCTGCGGACGCCGTGGCCGTGGGCGGGGGCCGCGCTCGCCGGCGCGCTGTTCGCGCCGGTGATCGTCTGGAACCTCCGGCACGGGCTCGCGAGCTTCGAGTTCCAGACGCAGGCCCGCGTCGCGCACTCCTCCCTGCGCCCGGTCCTCGTCGCGCGCTACGTGGGGCTGCAGGCGGCGCTCGTGACGCCGGTCCTGCTCGTGCTCGCGGTGGAGGCCGTCGTCCAGGCGATCCGGCGGCGAGCCGATCCCGCCTTCCGGATGTGCGCGATCTTCGCGGCGCCGCTCCTCTGCCTCGCGACGCTCGTCTCCCCTTTCCACTGGGTGAAGGGGAACTGGCTCGCGCCCGTCTACCCCACCGCCTTCGCGGCCGCCGCGGCGCTCGCGCTCGCGGGGGGGTGGCGGCGCCGCGCCGGGTTGGCGGGGATCGCGCTGGCGCTCGCCGGCAGCGTCTACACGCACCTCGTCCCCGTCTTCCCCGCGGTGCCGTTCCCGGCGCGCGACGAGGGCTCCGCGGGCTGGCGGGACCTCGCCGCGCGGGTCGACGCCGAGCGCGCGCGCCTCGGCCCGGACGCCTTCGTGGCGGGGTGCAACTACAAGGTGTCGGCCGAGCTCGCGTACTACCTGCCGGGCCACCCGCGGACCTGGTCCGCCGAGATCGCGGGCGACCACGGCCTGCAGTACCGCTACTGGTTCGACCCCGCCGCGCTCGCCGGTCGCGAGGGTCTGCTCGTGCTCGACCCGCGCGAGAAGCACACGTGCGAGCGCCGCGCCGAGGCGTGCCGGCCGCTCGTGGCGCTGCCGCCGCTCGAGGTGAAGCGCGGCGACGCCACCGTCACGACCTTCGAGCTGTGGCGCTGCCGGTACGGCGAGCCGCCGCCCGCGCCGCCGGGGCTGGCCGCCGCGCCCGCGCCGCGCTGAGGCAGCCG
>NZ_JALCZC010000120.1:0-12314 GCF_022690805.1 Anaeromyxobacter sp. SG66 | reverse complement strand
GGTCCGAGAGGCGGCGCCCGTTGCCGGAGGCGCCGGGGCGGCCCCGAGCGGCGAGCCCGTGCCGGGCGCCGCGGCCGTCGCGCCAGAGAACGACGCGGGGACGGCGCGCACCGACGCGCCGCGCGCGGAGCGGCCGCGGCTGTCGCTCGGCCTCGAGGACGACGGGGCGAGCGGCGCGAGCCGCCGGATCCTCGTCGCGGCGCTCGTGGCGCTGGCGCTGCTCGCCGCGATCGCGGCGTGGATGACCCTCCGGACGTGAGGCGCGGCCCCTCGGGCTCGGCCCGCGCCGCCCGAGGGGAGAAGCGGCGCCTCCCTCAGCGCGCGAACACCTCGGAGGCCGGCGTCACGCGCACGGCCTCGCGCCGGATGCCCAGCTTCGTCCCCCCGATCGCGCGGTCCTCCTCGAGGAGCGAGGCGGGCTTCTCCGCGTCGTACTTCACGGTCGACACCCCGTCGCCGACGAGCGCGTCGGCGAGCGCCTTCGCGTCCTTCGCGACGATCACGAACGAGAGGTCCTTCGCCGACAGGTGCCGCTTGATGGCGGCGTTCACGTCGGCGCGGGTGAGGCGGGCGAGCCCGTCGCGCATGTAGCGAGTGAACTCGGGGGTGCCGTACCAGCGCGAGTCGAGCGCGTACCCGACCTGCTGGTCCTGGCGCGCGGTCATGACGAACACGTTCTTCACGAGGTAGGCGCGCGTCCTCTCGAACTCCTCCTCCGTGAGCCCCTGGTCGACGAGGCGGCCGAGCTCGTGGAGCGCGATGCGGATCGCCATCTGCGCGTTGGCGGGCACGACGGGCCGGATCCACACCTCGAAGAGCTGCGAGCGCCGCGCGACGTTGGGGCCCGGGAAGAACTGGAACATGCCGCGCGGGAACGCCTCGACGTAGGCGTAGTCGCCGTAGTTCATCCCGCGCTCCTCGCGGATGCGCTGGTAGAGGTGCGAGCTCGACGAGCGGTGCTCTCCGAGCCAGGTCTTGGCGAGCCAGAGCGCGACGAAGTCGGGCTGGCCGCGCACCACGTCGATGGGGTGGCCGAAGGAGATGGCCACGCCGGGCGTGTCCTTCTCGACGAGCTCGACCTCGATCCCCTTCGGCCGCCGGGCGGCGATCCGGGTGGGCGCGAGCTTCTCCCCGGCGGGGAGCTTCGCGAGCTCGGCCTGCAGCCGGGCGCGGAACGGCGCGGGCGCGTCGCCGCCGAGCCCCACGACGAGGTTCGCGCGCGTGTAGTGCGCGCGCACGAACGCCTTCACGTCGTCGAGCGTCACGGCGCGGAGCCCCTGCACCGTTCCGAGCGCGGGGTGCCCGTACGGCGTGCCGGCGAACACGTTCGCCTGCAGCCGCTCCTTCCCGAGCTCCTCGTCGTTCGTCGCGCGCAGGTCCTGGACGAGCGCGTTCAGCCGGTCGTCCCGGACGCGCCGGAAGTCCTCCTCGCGGAACCCCGGATCGGTGAGCTGCGGCAGCGCGACGTCCGCGAAGCGCTCCCAGCCATCCCGCGGGAAGGTGCCGGTGAGGGTGACGAGCTCCTTGTCGACCTGCGCGTCGAAGCTCGCCGCGAGCGGGTGGAGCGCGTCGCGGATCTCGTCGATGCGCATCCGCCGGGAGCCGGCGTCGGCGAGCATCGCCGCGGCGAGCCCGGCGAGCCCCTCCTTGCCCTGGGGATCCCGCGCGCTGCCCGCCTCGAAGAGGAGCTTCGCGGTCACGACCGGCAGCTTCGAGGGGATGGCGACGACCGGCACCTCGGCGGCCGGCCTCGCGCCGGCCTGGGCCGGAGCGGCGGCCTCGACCGCCGCGAGCGCCGGCGTCCGCTCGAGGCCCGCGGGCAGCGGATCCTTCGAGAGCGTGGTCACGACGAGCCGCTCGTCCGTGAAGTAGCGCCGCGCCGTCGCGAGGAGGTCGTCCGGGGTGAGCGCCGCGTAGGTGCGGAAGAGGCGGTTCACGGTCCCGTACGGCGACCGCGCGTACGTCGCGTAGCGCGCGAGCGTCCCGGCGATGGCGTCGGTCGAGTCGAGGCCGCGCAGGAACGCGTTCCGCTGGTGCGCCTTCTGCTCTGCCAGGCGGGCCGGCGGCGGCGCCGCGGCGCGCGCCCGCGCGAACGTCCGGAGGATGGCGTCCCGGACGTAGATCGCGTCGGCGGGGGACTTGAGGCGCGCGTAGACCGTCACGAGCCCCGGGTCCACGCTGGGTCCGGAGTCCGCGACGAGCGCATCCACCTTCTGCTCCTCCACGACGAGCCGCTCGTAGAGGTCGCTCGTCTCCCCGAAGTTCAGGTCGAGGAGGAGATCCACCGCCGGCCAGTCCTTCTTCACGTCGGAGAAGGCCGGCCCGTGGAAGGCGACCGCCACCCATGGCAGGGTCGGCGTGGTCCACGGGACGTGCGCATGGACCGGGCCGCGCGGCGCGGGCTCGGGCGGGATCTCCACCCGGTGCGCGCCGCGCTGCCAGCGCCCGAAGTACCGCTCCACGAGCGGGATCACCTTCTGCGGGTCGACGTCGCCCGCGACCACGATGGTCGCGTGCTCGGGCCGGTACCAGCGCGAGTAGAAGGTCTTCGAGTACTCGTACTGGTTGGGCATGTCCTCGATGTCGGCGAGGAAGCCCATCGTGGTGTGCTTGTACGGGTGGACGCCGAAGGCGCTGTCGCGCTGGACCTCCTCGAGCTTGCGCAGCGGGTTCGACGCGTTCTTGTTGTACTCGCCGAGGATCGCCCGCGACTCCGTCTTGAACGCCGCGACGGAGTAGTCGAGGTTCATGAAGCGGTCCGCCTCGAGCTCGAGGACCTTCTCCAGGTCCTGCTTGGCGAACGTGATGTGATAGTTCGTGACGTCGTCCGACGTGTACGCGTTCTGGCGCGCGCCGATGCGCGTCACGACCGCCTGGTAGGCGTCGGGCGGGTAGGTCTTCGTCCCGCGGAACATCATGTGCTCGAAGAAGTGGGCGAAGCCGGACTTGCCCGGCTCGACCTCGTTCCGCGACCCCGTCTGCATCGGGATCTGGACGGAGACGAGGTCCGGGAAGCCGGTCGGGACGACGAGCACCCGCAGGCCGTTCGGGAGCGTCCGCTCCACCGCCTTGAAGGTGAGGACGTCGCCCGTCTCGCGCGGCGGCGCGGCGAGCGCGGGACCGGCGTGGGCGACCGCCAGGGACAGGAGCAGGGCGGGGATGCGCATGAGGGGATCTCCCGGAAGCTAGCGGGCGCCGACCGCGACGGGCGCGCCGAGCTCCTCGAGCAGGTTCGTCGCCTTCGCGACGTCCGTGAGGAACCAGAGCAGGTAGCGCGAGTCGACCTGGATCGAGCGGGTCGAGGGTGCGTCGAAGATGAAGTCCGAGGCGATGGTCTCCCAGGTGCCGTCGAAGAGCAGCCCCACGAGCTCACCGGCGCCGTTCAGCACGGCCGAGCCGGAGTTGCCGCCCGTCGTGTCCACGCTGGAGAGGAAGTCCACCGGCACGTCGCCGAGCTTCGGGTCCACGTAGGGGCCCGTGCCGCGCGCGTGCTGCGCCCGGATCGCCTCGCGCACCGGGGCCGGGACGTCGAACTCCTCGTCGCCCGCCCGGTGCTTCGCGAGCACGCCCGCGAGCGTCGTCTGCGGCCGGTAGTAGAGGCCGTCACGCGGCGAGACGCCCTTCACGACGCCGTAGGTGACGCGGAGGGTGCCGTTCGCGTCCGGCGCGAGCACGCCGCCCGCCCTCGCGACGAGGGCGCGCGCGTAGACGGGGCCGACGCGGGAGCGCGCGCCGTCGCGCGCGTACTGCTCCTCGCGGAGCTGCCGCTCGAACGGCCGGAGCGCGGCGAACAGGTCGAGGAACGTGTCCTTGCGGGCGGCGAGCTCCTTCGTCGTCTTCCGCTCGGAGAGCTCGAGCCGCGTCTTGCGGTCGGCGAGCTTCGTCCCCGCGTACAGCCGGTCGAGGAACGCGTCGATCCTCCGGCCGGCCTCGTCGGGGGGCGCGCCCGGCGCGAGCCCCACCGCCGCGTCGAGCGGCGGGATGCGCTGGTCCGCGGGGAGCGCCGCCGCCTCGACGAGCGCGTAGCGCAGGAGCGCGCGGTCCGCGCCGAGGTCCAGGCTGCGCTCGATGCGCTCGAGGTACTCCCGGAGCCGCGGCCACTCGCGCTGCTGGAACGCCGGATCGCGGTCGAGATCCTTCTTCGGCCGGTCGTCGGCGAGCCGCCAGACGGTGCGCGCCGCGGAGAGCAGCGACGAGCTCGAGGTGAGCGACTGGAACACGAGATCGCGCTCCCGCGTCCGCTCCTTCTCCCCCTGGATCCGGTCGAGCGCGGCGAGCGCCTCGCCGTACTCCGCCTTGCGGGCGGCGTCCGCCTCGATCCACGCGACGAGCGCCTTCTCGTCCTGCGCCTTCTTCTCGAGGAGCCCGCCCCTGGCGGCGCCCTCGAGGACGCCCTCGCGGTTCTTCATCGAGTTCGCGAGCCCCCGCACGCGCGGGTTCACGCGGATGGCCGTCTCCTTCGACTCCTTGGAGAGCCGCTCCAGGATGGCGAGGAGGTCCCGGTTGCGCCGCACCGTGCCCGGGTACGCCCACTCCAGCTGCTCCTTCACCTCGCGGTACGTCTTGAGCCGCTGGGTGCGCCCCGGGTAGCCGGCCACGAACACGAGGTCGTCCTCCGCAACGCCCTTCGGCGACACCTTCAGCCAGCGCCGCGGGTGGTACGGGACGTTGTCGTCGGCGTGCGGCCGCGGGCTGCCGTCCTTGCCGACGTACGCGCGGAAGAACGAGAAGTCACCGGAGTGGCGCGGCCACATCCAGTTGTCGGTCTCGCCGCCGAAGTTGCCCACGTTGGCCGGCGGCGCGAAGACGAGCCGCACGTCCTGGATCTCGAGCTGGCCCACCTCGAACCAGCGCGCGCCCTCGAAGAACGACGCGACGGTGCAGCGGAGGCCCGGCTTCTCGCAGCGCGCGGTGCGCCGCTTCACGCGCCGCTCGATGAGCTTCCCGCGCTCCGCGTCGCCGAGCCCCGGCTCGAGCCCGCCGGTGATCTCGTCGGTGACCTCCGTCACCGAGACGGTCACGTACACGCGCGCGCCCGGCCCGTTCCAGAGCTCCTCCCCGCGCGACCGCGCCACGTAGCCGCCGTCGAGCAGGTTGCGCTCGGGGGTCGAGTTGAACTGGAGCGCGCCGATGACGCAGTGGTGGTTCGTGGCGATGAGGCCGTCGGGGGAGACGAAGGACGCGCTGCAGCCGCCGAGCGAGACGACCGCGCCCATGGGCTGGCCGGTGAGATCCGCGAACTGCCGGGCGTCGCCCGTGAAGCCGAGCTTCTCTAGCCGGGCCGCGAGATCGGGGAGCTGCTGCGGCATCCACATGCCTTCGTCGGCGCGGGCGGAGGCGCCGAGCGCGAGCGCGAGCAGGGCGGCGAGGCGAGCTTTCACGGGCGATTCTCCTCTTCGGGGGGATGGCGACGTAACCACGCACACCGGCTGCGGGCAAGCGAGACGGCGCACGTCGCGCGCTGCCCGGGCGAGAGACGAGACGCCGGCGTTCGTGACGGCGCCGGCCCCTGCGGGGCGAGGCCTTCGGCCGCGAAATAGCCGCGGCGGGCGCGCGTAGAGCGGTGGGTACGGAGGTCACGGATCATGAAGGGTTTCGCGCTTCTCGCTCTCGCGCTCGCACTCGAGGCCGCCTTCTTCTTCAGCGTCATGATGACGCCCTCGGCGTCCGAGGCGGCCGCCCGCCTCGCGCCGGTCGACGCCGAGCCGCAGCTCGTTCACTACGCGGCACCGATCGTCGTGCGGTCCTGACGGCGTCGCCCTCGAACGCGTCCTCCCTCATGCGCACCTCGCCGCTGCCGATCGCCTCGCCGACGGACTCCTCCAGCAGCCGGGAGGCGAGGAGGACGTCGCGCGCGGCGGCCGAGCAGGTGCTCGGGCGCTGCGAGGAGGTCCGCGGCGCTCCCGCGGCTCGTCCCGTCGACGCAGAGCTGGAAGGCGAGCTCGCGGAGCGCTGCGGGCCACGCCGAGCGCGAGGGTGCGTTGACGCGCGCGCGCCAGCGTTCTAAGTGTGCGGGGCATGCAGGTCCGACTGAATGGGGAGCTCCGGGAGGTCCCGGAGGGCGTGACCGTCGCCGGGCTGCTCGGTCACCTCGGCGTGAAGGCGCAGCGCGTCGCCGTCGAGGTGAACGACGCGGTCGTGACGAAGGATCGCTACGAGTCCCAGCGGATCGGACCAGGCGACTCGATCGAGATCGTCGCTTTCGTCGGCGGAGGGTAGCGATGGCGGACACCTGGAGCATCGGCAAGCACGCCTTCACGAGTCGCCTGCTGGTCGGGACGGGCAAGTACCCGGACTTCCCCACCATGCAGCGCGCGCTCGTCGCGTCGGGCGCCGAGCTCGTCACCGTCGCGGTCCGGCGGCTCGATCTCTCCAAGACGGGCGAGGCGTCGCTCCTCGAGTGGATCCCGAAGGGCATGAAGCTCCTGCCCAACACGGCCGCGTGCTTCACGGCCGACGAGGCGATCCGCACCGCTCGGCTCGGCCGCGAGCTCGAGATGGGCGACCTCGTGAAGCTCGAGGTGATCGGCGATCGCCGCACGCTGTTCCCGGACGTGGTCGGGCTGGTCGCGGCGGCCGAGGTCCTCGTGAAGGAGGGCTTCACGGTCCTGCCCTACACGAACGACGACCCGGTCACGGCGAAGCGCCTCGAGGACGTCGGCTGCGCGGCGGTGATGCCGCTCGGCGCGCCGATCGGCTCGGGCCTCGGGATCCGGAACCCCTACAACCTCCGGATCATCATGGAGACGGTGAGCGTCCCGGTGCTCGTCGACGCCGGCGTCGGCACGGCGAGCGACGCCGCGATCGCGATGGAGCTCGGCGCCGTCGCCGTCCTCATGAACACCGCCATCGCCGAGGCGAGGGATCCCGTGCTCATGGCGGAGGCGATGCGCGCGGGCGTCGAGGCGGGGCGCAAGGCCCACCTCGCCGGCCGCATCCCGACGAAGCTGCACGCCGCGGCGTCGAGCCCGATGACGGGGCTCATCGGGAGCTGAGCTACCCGACGGGCTCGATCCGCGCGATCGACTGGATCTGCGAGCGGAACACGCGGGAGGGCTTGCCCCAGTTCCCGGAGCTGAAGCCCTGGCAGATCCGCTCGTAGGCCTCCGGGTGCTGGTGCGGCGCGAACTCCTCCACGACGCCGCGGAGCTCCCACCCCGCGAAGTCGTCGAGGTCGAGCACGAGCCGCGTCTCGTGGCGGTTCGCCTTCAGGTTCATGTACGTCTTCAGGGCGAGGCCGTCGCCGTGATAGAGCGCGAGCCGCTCGCCGTCCACCTCGTGGTGGAAGATGAACCGCGGCGAGATGTTGGCCGTCTCGCCCACGCCCACGAGCGCGTACCGCACGCCGGCGAGCGTCTCCTGCAGGTCCTCGAAGGGGACGTTCTCGAAGAACTTGAGCGTGTAGGGGCTGTGGTGGACGGTGAAGATCTGGGCGCCCTTCACGGCCACCGTGCCGTCCGGGAGCTCCTCGAGCAGATCGCGCTCGGTCGTCCCGGTCGAGAGCGCGCGCGTCTTCACCTGGTAGCCCTGGTACTGCTCGACCCGCGTCATGTGGACGGTGATCGACTCGCCCTTCTGAGGCCGGCGCACGATCGGGCCGGCGAGGCGGATCTCGAGGTCGCGTCCCGTCGGACCGGGCTCGAGCCGGCGGATCCGGTTCACCGAGACCGAGGCGAACGTCCCCGCGAGGCTGGTCGTGCCCATGAAGGACAGGACCTTCTCGTACTTGACCGTCGGGAAGCGGCTCGCCTGCTTCGCCTTCTGCTCCTCCAGGAACGCGAGGAAGCTGTGAAGGTCGCTCGACACGTGATCACCTCTGGGAGGAGGATGGCGTGCGCGCGAGCTTACGGATGGGCGTTCCCGTTGTCCACCTGATCACGGATCGCAGTCTCACGCGGGATCTCCCCGCGCGCGTCACCGCCGCGCTCGTCGGACTGCCGCCCGGCCGGGTGCTCGTCCAGCTGCGAGAGAAGGACCTCGGCGGCCGCGAGCTGCTCGCGCTCGCGCGCGCGCTCGCGGCAGTCTGCCGCGCGGCGGGGCAGCGCCTCATCGTGAACGACCGCGTGGACGTGGCGCAGGCGGCGGGCGCCGACGGGGTACACCTGCCCGCCGCCGGGATCCCGGCGGCGGACGCGCGCCACCTGCTCGGTCCGGACGCGCTGGTCGGCGTCTCGTGCCACTCCGCGGCGGAGGTGCGCCGCGCGCGCGAGGCGGGCGCGAGCTTCGCGACGGTGAGCCCCGTCTACGACACGCCCTCGAAGCGCATCTACGGGCCCCCCGTCGGGCTCGCGGTGCTGCGCGCGGCCGCGGCGCAGGGGTTGCCGGTCATCGCGCTGGGTGGGGTGACGCCGGCGCGGGTGCCGGAGGTGCTCGCCGCCGGCGCCCACGGCGTCGCGGCGATCCGCGCCTGGCTCGAGGGCGACGACCCCGCCGGCGCGGTCCGCGCGCTGCTCCCGGGCGGCGCGGGTTGAGCGGGCCGATCATGTTCGACGAACGGGCGAGCGAAGCGAGCCCGCCGGGGCGCCACCGCGACAGCGGCGAAGCCGCCCGCAGTGGCGCACGGGACCCGGCGTGCAGGGGCTGGGGCGCAGCCCCCGTTCAACCGACCCGGAGCTCGAGGAAGTACTGGTAGGGCAGGAACGTCCGCTCCGCGGCGACCGCGAGCCCCGCCGCGCGCGCGGCGGCGAGGAAGTCCTCGCGCGACACCTTGTGGTCCGGCGGCGGTCCGACCGGCAGCTCGCCGGCGTGGAAGTCCACGTTCACGATCCGTCCACCCGGCGCCAGCCGCTCCGACAGCCGGCGGAGGTACCCCGGCCCGTCGGGGAAGTGATGGAACGTGTTCACGACGAGGATCGCGTCGCACGGCTCGGGCGGCAGCCCCTCGCCCTCGGGCGCGAGCAGCGGGTGGACGTTCGCGATGCCCGCCGCCCGCGCGCGCTCCTCGAGCAGCGCGATCATGCGCGGCTCGACGTCGATGGCGTACACCCGGCCGGACTGCCCCACGGCGCGGGCTAGGCGGAGGGCGAAGTAGCCGGGCCCGGCGCCCGCGTCGCAGGCGACGGCGCCGGGCCGGAGCCCCAGCGCCGCGACCACCTCGTCCGGCTTCTGCCACTCGACTCGCGACGGATCCTCGAGCCGCGCGAGGTAGGCGTCGAGGTCCTCGGGGTTGCCGTGGCGGTCGCGACCGGGCGCGTGGCCATGGCCGTGCCCGTGGCCTGCGCCGTGCGCGTCAGGGTGCTTCGGGGAGTGCGTGCTCATGCGCGAGGAGAGCCCCTGGCCGGTCCGGGAGATTCAGCCATGGGTGGCCGCGGACGCGTCGCGCCGCGGCTCGCTCGCCGGGGCCGGGCGCGCGGGGAGGAGGCGGCCCGGGCCGCGCAGGAGCAGCGCGAGCGCGACGGCGAGCATGCCGGCGTCGCGCAGCACCGTGAGCCAGGTCGCGCTCTCGTTGCCGCCGAAGCAGCCGCAGCGCAGGTCGATCCCGCGGAGCAGCGCCTGCGAGAGGCCCAGCGTGAACACCGCGAGGAGGCCGGTCGCGACCAGCGCGGCGCCCCGCGCGAGCCGCCCGGTGACGAGCAGCAGGCCGAGCGTGAGCTCGATCCCGATCACCGCCGCGGCGGCGCCGGGGACGAGCGTGGGCGGCACGAGCCGGTAGTTCGCGAGGTTCTCGGCGAACGCCGACATGTCCGGGAGCTTCGTGGCGGCGGCGTACAGGAAGGTCGCGCCGAGGCCGATGCGCAGGAGCGCGAGGAGCGGCTTCACCGGTGAGCCTCCGCGGGATCGTGGCAGGCGGGGCAGTAGCCGGACGTGCCGGCGCCCCCTGCCGCCACCCAGGCCGGCCAGGCGCCCTCGAGGACCCGCACGTCGGGGAGCCCCTCCCGCTTCAGCCGGTGCGCGACCTCGTCGGCGAGCGCGCAGGTGTAGTCGCCGTCGTACACGACGACGAGCGGGTACGCGCGCAGCGCCGCGACCGCGACCGCCTCGTCCGGGTGGCCGGCGGGCGGGAGGTGGACGGCGTTCGTGACGTGCCCCGCCGCGAACTCGCTCGCGCCGCGCGCGTCGGCGAACCCGGCCCTGCACGCGTCGCAGAGCCCCTTCGCCTCCTCGACCGCGATGCGCGGCGCCCTCGCCGCCGGGGCGGCGCCTGCCACCGCGCACATGCCGGTGCCGCTCTCCGCGGCCGAGTGGACGGGCCGTGCGAGGGCCGCCGGTCTCGGGCTCGCGGCGTTCCCGGCGAGCCCGAGGAGGGCTCCGGCGGCGACGATGAGAGCTGCCTCTGCGAGCATGCGCACGGGGCGATGGTAACGCGGGAGGGGGGATCCCGCGATCCCGATGCGCGGGTGCGCTCGCCGGCCAGGGCGGCTATATTGCGCCGCGCATGGGCGTCCCCGTCTTCGAGGTCTCCAAGGAGTTCACGTTCAGCGCCGCGCACCAGATCCGCTTCCACGGCGGCAAGTGCGAGCGGCTCCACGGCCACAACTGGCGGATCCGGGTCCACGCCCGCGCCTCCGAGCTGAACCGGATCGGCATGGTGATCGACTTCGCGGATCTGCAGAAGCTCGTCGGCGACATCGGCGGCCGGTTCGACCACCGGAACGTGAACGAGGTGCCGCCCTTCGACGAGGTGAACACCACCGCCGAGCTGCTCGCGCGCCACTTCTACGAGGAGGCGAACCGGGCGCTGCTCGAGCGCGAGGGCGGCCGCGTACGCGTGTCGAAGGTCGAGGTCTGGGAGAACGAGGGCTCGCTCGCCGTCTATCGCGAGGAGTGATCGCGGCGGGCGCGCAGCTCGCGCGCGATGTCCGCCCGGGCCCCGTCCCCGAGGAGCGTCCGCAGCGCCGGGAAGATGACCTCCTCCTCGAGCACGAGGTGGTGCGAGAAGTGCTCCCGGAGCGTGGCCACCGCGGCGATGAGGGCGGGGGCGAGCTCCTCGCGCCGTCCCGGCGAGGCGACGAGCTCCGAGCACACCGCCAGGACGTGCGAGACGGCGAGCGCGTGGCCGGCGTGATCGCGGTGCATCGTCACGAGCGCGGCGTCCACCTGCCGGTCGCGCCCGGCTAGGCGCGGCAGCACCGACTCCTCCTCGTCCTGCGCGTGCAGCGGGAGCGCCTCGGCGAAGTACTGCCGGATCCCGGCGGCCGCGCGGGCGACCTCCTCTGCCCCCATCGCGCCGGCCACCGCCAGCCGGTCCGCCAGCTCGATGAACGATCGGAGGCGGCCGTGACACTCGAGGAGGACCGCGACGGCCTCCTCGGCGAGGGACCTGGTGCCGGTGTGCGTCTGCATCTCTCCCGGAACGCACGCCGCCCCGTCAGCCTTCCCTCGTATCCTGCTCCTCGTGGCCGCCCTCATCCTCGCCAGGACGCCCCTCGCGGCTGCGAGGGCGGCGCGACGTCTCTGCGACGCGCAGGACGGCGTCCTGTTCGGGCCTCAGGTGGCGACGCTCGATCGCCTCGTCGTTCCGCTCGTGGCCGCCGCGGGCGACGGGCGGGCGATCCTGGATCCGCTGGCCGAGCGGCTCGTCGCCGCCGAGGCGGGGCGAGACGCGGGGGGGCCGTTCGAGGGGCTCGAGGCGACGGACGGGACGGCGGCCGCGCTCGCGGGGACCCTGGCCGAGCTGCGCCGCGCGGAGGTGAGCGCGGCGGACGCACGCGCGGCGGCGAGGTCGCTGGACGGCGCCGCGGCCGCGCGCCTGGGAGCCGTCGCCGAGGTCCTCGCCGCCTACGAGACGCGCCTCGCTCGCGCGGGCGCGCTCGATCGCGCCGGCGCGGCGCGCGCCGCGGCCGACGCGGCGGCGCGCGGGGTGACCTGCCCCGAGACGGCGGACCTCGACCTCCTCGTCGTCGCGGGGATCGCCGAGGCGAGCCTCGCCGAGTGGGACCTCCTCTCCGCGCTCGTCGCGCGCGCGCGCCGCTCGCGGCTCCACCTGCCGTTCTTCCCCGAGCGCCCCGACGTGTGCGCGCCCGTCGAGCCGCTGCTCAGGCGCGTCGAGTCGCTGCACGAGCTCGCCGCGCGGCGCGAGATCGAGGTCGTGCTCGCGCACGTCGAGGGCGACGGGCGCGCCCCCGGGCCGGCCGCTCTGCTCGCCGCGCTCGGCGGTGGCCGCGCCTCCGGGCAGCTCGAGGGTGACGGGGTCATCGCGGTGGCGGCGCCGGGCGAGGAGGGCGAGGCAGACGCCGCGGCGCGAACCGTCGCGGCCCTCGCCGCGGACGGCGTGCCCTTCGAGGAGATCGCGGTGATCGCCGCCGCGCCCCGGCAGGTGGCCCCCTCGCTCGCGCGCGCGCTCGCCGCGCGCGGCGTCCCCTTCGCCGCGGGGC
>NZ_JALCZC010000012.1:0-80598 GCF_022690805.1 Anaeromyxobacter sp. SG66 | reverse complement strand
CACGCTCGTCGTGGACGGCGAGGCGCGCCTCCCGCCGCTCGCCGCCGACGAGACCCGCGCCGTCGCGCTCGCGCCGGGCCGGCACCGGGTCGAGCTCCGGGCGAGGGACGGCCGGCGCGCGGCCGTGACGATCGAGGTCGGCGGCGGCGAGACCGCCGCGCTGCTCGGGATCGAGCTGCAGTAGCGCGGGCCGGGGTCCGCGGCGCCGCGGCGTCAGCCGCGCAGCGCGTCGAGCGCCGCCGCGAGGTCCTCGGGCGCCGGCGGGCTCTCGGCGAGGTCGGCGGAGAGCACCGCGACCGTCTCCACGTCGAGCCGGATCCGCTCCCAGTCCTCGGGCGGGACCGACAGGAACGCCTCGACGATCTTCGGGTCGAACTGCGTGCCCGTGCAGCGCGTGATCTCCTCGCGCGCGTGATCGAAGGGACGGGCCCGCCGGTACGGCCGGTCGCTCGTGATCGCGTCGAGCGTGTCCACCACGTGGAAGATGCGCGCCCCGACCACGATCTCCTCGCCGCGCAGGCCGGCGGGGTAGCCGGTGCCGTCCCACTTCTCCTGGTGCTGGAGGACGATGGAGGACGCGGGGCGCAGGTAGTCCACGCGCTGGAGGAGCGCCCAGCCGAGCTCGGGGTGGCGCTTCATCTCGGTCCACTCGTCGGTGGTGAGCGGGCCGGGCTTGAGGAGCACCCGGTCGCGCACGCCGATCTTGCCGATGTCGTGCAGGAGGGCGCCGTGCTCGACGACCGTGAGCTCCGGCTCCTCGAAGCCGAGCTGCCGCGCGAGCCGCCGCGCGAAGAGCGACACGCGCCGCGAGTGCCACTGGGTCTCGGCGTCGCGGTAGTCGAGGGCGGCGATGAGCCCCTCGAGCAGCGCCTGCGTGCGGGCCCGGACCATCTCCTCGAGCCGCGCGTTCATCTCGCGCAGCTGCCCGTTCTGGCGCTGCACCTCGGCGGTGAGCCGCTCGTTCTCGCGCTGGAGCCGCGCCGCCTCGGCCGCCTGCGTCACCGTCGCGATGAGCTCCGTCTGGTGCCAGGGCTTCGAGACGATCCGGTAGACCTCGCCCGAGTTCACCGCCTCGAGGGCGACGCGGAAGTCGTCCGCCGCGGTGCAGAGGATCCGGATCGCGGCCGGGTACCGCGCCCGCGCCTGGTTCAGGAAGGCGACGCCGTCCATCCCCGGCATCATGTAGTCGGAGATGATCACGACCGGGCGCTCCGACTCGAGCGCCTCGAGGGCGGCCTCGGGGGAGGCGTAGCAGCAGGGCGCGAAGCCCGAGCTCTCCAGGATGCGCGCGAGCGCCTTCAGGATGAGCTCGTCGTCGTCCACGACGAGCACGGGCTCGGGCGCGGGCGAGACGCCCGGGCCGGACACTACGAGGGCTGGAGGCGCGACGCGCGAGTCCATCGGGCGCGGATGATAGCGGCTCGCGGCGGGATTCGCATGGGGGACCGCCCGCCCGGCGACGGGTGGGCGGTCCCGGGAACGTCAGAAGCTCTGGAGGAACTCCTCGTTCGTCTCGAACTCGGAGAGCTTCTTGAGGAGCCGCTCCATCGCCTCGACCGGCTTCAGCGAGGCGAGGGCCCCGCGCAGGCGGCGGACCTTCTCGATCTCCTTCGGGGAGAAGAGCTTCTCCTCCTTGCGGGTGCCGGAGGCGCCGATGTCGATGGCCGGGAAGATGCGCCGCTCGGCGAGCTGCCGCGAGAGCACGACCTCCATGTTGCCCGTGCCCTTGAACTCCTCGAAGATCACCTCGTCCATGCGCGACCCGGTGTCGATGAGCGCGGTCGCGATGATGGTGAGCGACCCGCCCTCCTCGGCCTTGCGGGCCGATCCGAACAGCCGCTTGGGCCGCTCGAGCGCGCGCGAGTCGACGCCGCCGGTCAGCGTCCGGCCGGAGGACTCGACCTCCTTGTTGTAGGCGCGCGAGAGGCGGGTGATCGAGTCGAGCAGGATCACGACGTCCTTGCCGCCCTCCACGAGGCGCTTGGACCGCTCGAGGACCATCTCGGCGACGTGGATGTGCTCCTCCGTCGGCCGGTCGTTCGAGGAGCCGATCACCTCGCCCTTGATGTTCCGCTTCATGTCGGTGACCTCCTCGGGCCGCTCGTCCACGAGCAGGACCGTGAGGTGCACGTCCGGGCGGTTCGAGGTGATCGCCTGGGCGATCCGCTGCAGCATGATCGTCTTGCCGGCCTTGGGCGGCGAGGTGATGAGGCCGCGCGCGCCGAGGCCGATGGGGGAGACGAGGTCCAGGACGCGGCCGATCAGCTCGTCCGGGCGCGTCTCCATGACGAGCTTCTCGGTCGGATCGGTCGCGGTGAGGTTGTGGAAGTGGGTGCGCCGGGCGACCGCCATCGGGTCGGTGCCCTCGAGCTGGTCGATGCGCGTGAGCACCCGCTTCATGTTCCGCGTGGCGGCCTGGCCCTTCACGAGCAGCCCGCCCTGCAGGTGCATGCGGTCGATGAGCCAGCGCGGCACCTCGACGTCGAAGGGCTGCGGGAGGTAGCTGCGCTTCACGTCGCGCAGGTAGCCGTTCCCCTTGCCCTCGAACTCGAGGACGCCCTCGACCTCCTCGGTGGCCTCGGGCTGAGCCTGCCCGCCGGGCTGCGCCTGCGGCGCGGGGGCGGTCCCGTTCTGCGCGGGCGCCGCCGCCAGCGGCTGGCCGTTCGGCCCGACCGCCGGTCCACCCTGGCCCTGGGGGCCGCCACGACCTCGGCGACCACGCCGCCGCCGCCGCCGCCGTCCCCCCTGTCCGGGGGCTCCGCCCGGACCGCCGGGCTGCCCGCCGGCCTCGCCCTCATGGGCGGACGCGGTGGGCTGGGAGTTCTGAGGGGCCCCGCTCACGACCGGAGTCGGGGTCTGCTCGTTATCGCTCATGCTGTCGTCTGCTCCGGCAGCGGGGCGAAGGAATCGCCCTCGCGGCACGACCGTCATGCGTCCTGGATTGGCGCCGTTCGCGGCTCGTTGGCAGTCGGTGGGCCGCGAACCGCCGCCCCTGTCGCGTCGCTCGCAGCGCGCCGCGTGTCACGCGACGCGAACTCGCCAGCAACCTGCCGATCAGAGGCTCGTCTACCCGCCGCCGTGAAACGTAAAGCCTTCGCGGAGGGCAGACAAGTCATCACATAGCAAAAAAGATCGCGCAGCGAAAGCTTCGATGCGGCCCCGAGGGGGCCCGCCCGCCCAGCCAGCGGACGCGGCGCCCCTCCGGCCGGTGCTTCACGGCGCGGGTGGTGGGTCCACCCACTCGACGGGCAACGCGAGCACGGGCCCCATCTCCGACACGAGCGAGAGGGCGCGGAGCTCCGGGATCGCGGCGAGCGTGCGCGCGAGCGGGGAGGGCGCGGTGCCGAAGATGCCCACCGAGAACGGGTCCGCCCCGTCCTCGCCGCCCTTGGCCGTGCGGACGATCACGACGTCGTCAGGCGTGAGCCGGGCGCGCTCGCGCGCGAGCTGGATCGCGTCGCGCAGGGAGCCCAGGCCGTCGACGAGGCGCCGCTCCTGCGCCTGGCGGCCGGTCCAGACCCGGCCCCCCGCCACGGTCTCGACCTCGGCGGCCGTGAGCTTTCGCCCCTCCGCCACGCGCGCCACGAACAGCGCGTAGAAGCGCTCGATCTCGCGCTCGACGGCGGCGCGCTCCGGGGCCGACCAGGGCTTCGCGAGGCTCGTGAGCTGCGCGTTCTCGCCCCGCGCCGCGGCCTCGCGGACCACGCCGAGCTTGGCGAGCAGGCCGGAGAGATCGGGCTTCAGGGCGAAGACGCCGATCGAGCCGGTGAGGGTGGAGGGCTCGGCGAGGATCGTGTCGGCCCCGACCGCCACGAGGTACCCGCCGCTCGCCGCGGCGTCGCCCATCGATGCGATGACGGGCTTGCGGCGCCGGGCGCGCTGCACCTCGCGCCAGATCCGGTCCGAGGCGACGCCGTCGCCGCCCGGCGAGTCGATGCGGAGCACGATCGCCTTCACGTCGGAGTCGTCGGCGGCGCGCCGGAGCTGGGCGGCGATGGTCTCCGCGCCGGCGATCGCCGCGACGCCGAGCCGGTCGCCGCGGCTCTTCCCGCCCGCGATCGCCCCCTCCACGCGCACGACCTCCACGTACGCCGCCGGGCCCCAGCGCTGCGCCCGGCGCTCCTCGTCGGGCGAGTAGCCGCCCGTGACCTGCACGCGCCGCTTCGTCACCCGCCGGGCCCAGCCCTCGAGCTCGTCCGGCCACAGCACCGCGTCGAGGAGCCCCTCCGCCTTCGCCTCCTCCGCGCCGAACAGGCCGCGGTCCACGAGCGCGCGCACGCGCTCCTCCGGGACCCGCCGCGCCGCGGCGACGTCCCCGACGAACCGGCCGAAGACGTCGTCGAGCAGCGAGCCGACCATCTCGCGCGCCTCCGGTGATCCCTCCGTCCGGACGAGCGGCTCGGGCGCGCTCTTGTACGCGCCGCGCTTCACCACCTCGAAGGCCACCCCGATCCGCGCGAGCGGCTCCTTCACGAACAGCGTGGAGGTGGAGACGCCGTTCACGAACAGCGTCGAGCCGGGCTGGGCGGCGATCTCGGTCGCGGCGCTCGCGATCCAGTACTCGATGGTGCCGCCCCCGGCCAGGTACGCGAGGACCGGCTTCCTCTCGCGGATGCGCGCCAGCGCCGCGCGCAGCGCCTCGGCGCGGCCGGCGCCCACCCCGAGATCGTCGATGCGGACCGCGACGGCGGCGACCTCGGGATCGTCGCGCGCCGCCTCGAGGCGCGCGAGGAGCCGGCCGTACGGATCCGGCTCTCCGAAGGTGAAGAACAGGAACGTGCGCGGCGGCTCCAGCGCGCGCTCGACGTCGATGGCCGGCACGTCGTGCCCGGTGAACGCGGCGCGGTAGCGCTCGCCCGAGAAGCGCACGCCGACGAGCGAGCCGGTGCGATCGCGCACCGGCACGGCGCCCCCCGTCCAGCCGACGTACGGTCCGTTCCAGGAGAGCGCGACCACCGCGGCGGGCCGGTCGCCGGTGGGCAGCCCCGACCGGAGCGGGAGCTGGAGCTGGGCCGAGACGGCGAGGCCGGACCAGACCTCCGCGCCGAGGCCGGTCGCGAGGTGCGTCACGCGCAGCGCGTCGCGGCGATCGTCGTCGCCGAGGAGATCGAGCGAGAGGGTGAGCCCGTCGCGCCACAGCCGCGTCGCGACGCCGAGGTCGTAGCGGATGGGGAGCGGCTCGCCCGAGAGCCGCGCGTCGCGGTCGCGCATCGCAGCGGCGACGCTGAGCCAGCGCGTCGGCCGAACCGTGAGGCCGACGTCCCAGCTCGAGAGCCGCTCGAGCGCGTCGTCCCGGGAGGCCCAGCGGTTCCAGCCGATCGCCAGCGAGAGGGCGCGCGTGTCGGTGAGGGCGAGGGCGAAGGTCGTCTTGCGGTAGCGCGGCCCGTCGCCGGAGCCGGGGCGGACCCACTGCATGCCGAACCCGACGCCGAGCGGGCCCACGCCGTCGGCGGCGAAGATGGCGTCCGCGCTCGAGCCCGGGGTGACGTCGCGCTCGTGGAACGCCTGCACGGCGAGCCGGGGCACGAACCCCACGCCGGCCGGGTTCACCGCGAGCGCCGTCGGCTCCTCGGCGGCGGCGGCGCCCGGGAGGGGCAGCGAGAGCCCGGCGGGGAGGCCCTGGTCGCGATCGAGCGCGCTCTGGACCTGGGCGCGCGCGGGCAGCGCGGCGGCGGCGATCACCGCGGCGAGCGCGGCCTTCACGTACAGTCTCATGTGGGCTCCGGCGCGGGATTCTACCGGAGCGTCACCCGGGCGGCCGGGACCGGCCGGGGCGGAAGGGGATCCAAGGGGGGCTGCCACCCCTCCCGGCCGAGGCCGCTACTCCTCGTTGCCCGCGTCCTCGACGGTCCGCAGGTGCTCCTCGGCGAGGGGCACGAGGTTGCCGGCCCGGTACTCGCGGAAGACGTCGAGGAGCTGCTCCTTGTGCGGCCGCACCTTCCCGAGCGGGCACTTCTCCCACTCCTTGCGCGGCTCGTCGCAGTAGCCCATGCGCTTGTCGCCGCACTTCGGCTGCAGGTAGCCGCCGATCTCCGGGATGGCCTTCATCACCTCGCGCCGCATGAGCGCGACCATGTGCCGGATCTCCCACTGCGCGCGCCAGCAGAGCCGGAGGTCCGCGATGTGCAGGAGCTCGGTGAAGTTCACCATCACCTGGAAGTTCGTCGGCGTCGCGTTGGGCAGCACGAAGCGGGCGTCCTCGGCGGGGATCCCCTTCTCGAGCGCCAGCTCGTACACGCGGGTGATCTCGCGCATGAGCCGGTCGTACTCGTCCGCCATGCCGTGCGCGTCGCGCCAGGTCTTCGGCATGACGTAGTCGAGCCGCTCCTCCTTGTAGCGGACGTAGCGCTGCGACTGCTGCTCGAACGAGATGCCGATCCGGTGGCGCACGAACTGGTGCGAGAGCGCCCGGGAGACGCCCGAGATCCCGAACCAGAACACCACCTGCTCGAGGGGCGAGGCGTGGCCGGTCTTGAGCCGCTCCGCGATGAACTCGCGGATGGCGTCGGGCGCGATGCGTCCGTCGCGGATCTCGCTCCAGACCTCGCCGGGCGTCTTGGGGGTGTAGCAGGTGCGGTAGGCGCCGTAGAGCTTCGCGAGCGGGTCGCGGGCGTGGTCGATGAGGGTGACTTCGAGCGGCATGGGACGAGCTCTCCGGAGAGGGGCGCGGATTCTATAGCGGCGACCCGACACGGGGGAAAGGGCGGCGGAGGCCCGCGGGCCCGCGTATAGAGGGGCCATGGAGCCGAAGCCCGCCTCCGCGTCCCGCGTCGAGGTCACCCACCTCGTCATGCCGGGCGACGCGAACTCCCACGGCACCGCGTTCGGCGGCATGGTGATGCAGTGGATCGACCTCGCCGCCGGGATGGCGGCGATGCGCCACGCGCGCCTGCCCGTGGTCACGGCGTCGATCGACCAGCTCTCGTTCCTCGCGCCGGTTCCGATCGGCCACATGGCGCTCCTCGTCGCGCGCGTGACCGCGGTGTTCTCGACCTCCATGGAGGTGAACGTCGAGGTCTCGACCGAGGACCCGCGCACCGGCGAGCGGCGCAGGTGCTGCGACGCGTACCTGACCTTCGTGGCGATCGACGACGCCGGGCGGCCCACGCACGTCGCGCCGCTCGTCGCCGAGTCGGACGACGACCGCCGCCGCGAGCGCGGCGCGCGGGTCAGGCGCGAGTCGCGGCTGGGGCTCCGGGCCGCGCTCGCGCGCGAGTGAAGCGGCGGGGGCCACGCCCCGCTCGATCCCTTCAGGCGCCGCGCAGGCGCAGGTAGAGCGTCGCGCCGTCGTAGAACGTGAGCCGCACGGCGCCCGCCTCGACGCGCGCCCCCGGCTCGAGCCGCAGCGGCGCGCGGCCGATGCGCAGCCCGTTCACGCTCGTGCCGTTGGACGAGCCTGCGTCCTCGACGGTCCAGCCGCCGGCACCGTCGCGCCGGAGGACGAGGTGCCGGCGCGAGAGGGTGCCGTCGTCGACCACGATGTCGTTCTCGGGCGCCCGGCCGACCCGGACCTCCGGACCCCCGTTCCTGGCCGCGAGCGCGATGACGAGCGACTCGCCGGCCGCCACGAGCCGCGTGCCGGGGTCGGCGAGCATGGTCTCCCGCCCGGCCGCGGGCGGCCGCCAGGGACCCGCCTCCCATACGAGCCAGTCCTCGGGCCGCTCGCGCTGGAACGACGCGAGGTCGCACCCGGAGTACTTCCTCGTCAGCCAGGAGAGGAGAAAGCTCTTCACGGTGGCCCCCGCCGCGCGCTTCTCCCCGCGAACGGGGCGATGACATCACGGAGGGGCGAGGGGTGTCGAGCCGCAGGGCCACGGGACGCGACCGCCACGTCGTTCCCGTCCCGGACAGCGGCCCCGGCCCGCGCTCAGCCCCGGACGCCGGCCGCGAGGACGGCCGGGAGCGCGGTGAGGCCGCGCGCCTCGAGGCGCGTCAGCCCGCGCCCCAGCGCGTGCGCGGTGCGGTGGCTCGGGAAGTACGGCGGCTTCGGGAACGTCGCGGCCGGATGGCGGATGACCGTCTTCTCGACGCGCTCGAGCATGAGCGCGTTGTGCACGAAGCCGCGGCCGCTCTGGATGTCGGTGAGCGACGCACCGGGGTAGGCGCCCCACGGCGTCGAGCCGAAGGCGAAGCCGTACCCGGCCCAGCAGTTCACGGAGACCGAGCCGTAGCGCAGCCGCCGGACCGCGCGCTCCAGCGCCGCCCCCGTCGTGCGGTCGGAGAGCGTGCGCGGGTGCACGGCGATGTGCGCCGCGAGCGTCCCCCACAGCGTCTCGTTCGCGAGCGTCACCGCGGCGTCGAGGTACTCCAGGGGATCGGCGCTCCCGATCTCGGTCTGCCAGAGCAGGGCGCAGAACGGCTCGTCGCGGAACGCCGCGTCGTCGGGATCGGGCGCGACGCCGCGCACGATCGCCCAGGGGAGCTCGCCCTCCGCCGCCTCCCCGATGCGCCGCACGTCGCCGCGGCCGTCGAGCAGGCGGTGGTAGCTCGAGGCGGAGCCCGGGTACCAGGCGCGGCGGGGCGGCGCGAGCGCGGTGAACCGCTCCACCGCCGCGAGGAACTCGTCGCGCTGGCGCCACCCGCGGGCGGTGACGAGCATCTTGCCGGCGATGCAGTTGTAGGACGCGTTGTGCGTGAGCATCCCCGCGACGCTCTCGGCCTGCGCGGCGAGCGTCCGCGCGTCCCACGCCCCCGGCACGACCAGCACCGGCGTGATGTTCCCGAGCTCGCTCGAGATCTCCTTGCGCAGGAGCGGGTCGTTCCTCGCCATCCGCGCGGCGCGCTCCGGCCCCGGCGGACCCCACACGATGAGGTCGTGCGTGCGATCCGAGCCGGTGATGTGCACCTCGTCCACGCCCGGGTGGTGCGCGAGGTGCCAGCCCTCCTCCGCGCCGCCGTAGACGACGGCGAGGAAGCCGCGCGCGATCGCCTCGGCGAACGCCTCCTCGAAGAGCGGTCCGAGGTACGCGTTCACCGGGTTCATCTTGAGGACGCAGACCTTGCCCTCGTTGAAGAGCTTCGTCACGACGTCCGCGGGCGGGATCGCGTTGATGTTCCCCGCGCCGAGCACGAGGCAGACCTCGCCGTCGTGGTCGGGCGCCTTGTGAAAGCGCGCGCGGCCCTCGTCGAGCTCGGTCTTCCCGACGCCTTCCTCGAGGTGCACCTCGGCGCTGACGCCCCTGAAGAGCGCACGATCGGTGGGGGAGGCGGGGAAGACACGGACCGTGAGGCGCCCGTCGAGCGTCTCGCCGACGGCGCCGATGGGCGTGTTGCCGCGCGCCGCGAGCGCCTGGAGCGAGCGGACGACGAGGCGGAGCTGGCGGAGGACGACGTACGGCCCGCTCAGCCACTCCTCCCCGGCGACGGGGGAGTCGAGCGGGATGCCCTTCGCCGCGCAGGCCGCCGCGACGGCGCGCTCGGCGGTGCGCTCGAGGCCGCGCGCCATGGAGCGCGCCAGGGCGATGCGCTCGGAGAGCGACGCGCGCGCCCAGATCGGCGCGCCGTCGCGCAGGCGCGCCACGGCCTCGTCGAGGCGGCGCGGATCGGTGACGGGAGACGGGGCGGCTGCCGGACGCGTCATCGGGCGTTCTCCGCCCGCGATCGTAAGGGATCTCCCGGCTCGCCGCTCGAAACTTCCGGTGCCGGGGCGCACGCCCGGGGGCGACCCGCCGCGCGCGGCGCGGCGATCGTCCCGGGATCACGCTCGGTCGCTCAGGCGGGCTCGGCCCGGCGCAGCGTCGCGAGCGTCACCTCGGGCGGCGCGTTGACGCGGACGCGGATCCCGGACATGCCGATCCCGCGGTTCACGTAGAGCTGGACCCCGCCGTCCAGCGCGTAGCGGCCGCGCAGGAACGGCTCGTGGACGATGGCCGAGAGGAACAGCGGCGTGAAGATCGGGATGTTGATCTGGCCGCCGTGCGTGTGGCCCGAGAGGCAGAGGGTCGGGCGGCCGAGGCGCTGGAGCTTCTCCGCCGTGCGCGGCCCGTGCGCGAGCACGAGCGGCGTCGGGCCGGCGAGCCCTCTCAGCGCCTTCCCGACGTCGTCGCGCCGGGTGAGGTGGTCGCCCACCCCGACGACGGGGAGCGGGGCGCCCCGCAGCCGCACGGTGGTCCAGGCGTTCTCGAGGACCTCGTAGCCGTGGCCCCGGAGCGCCGCGGCCGCGCCCTCCGGATCGACCCACACGTCGTGGTTCCCGAGCACGGCGATCGTGGGCGCGGCGAGGCCGCCGAGCAGCTCGTGCATCGGATCGAGCTCGCGGCGGGAGTGCGAGAGGTAGTCGCCGGTGAGGACGACGAGGTCGGGCTGGAAGGCGTTCGCCTCCTCGATCGCGGCGCGGACGACCTCCGCGGGCGTCCGCGGCCCGACGTGGAGATCCGAGAGCTGCGCGACGCGCAGGCCGTGGTGCGCGGGATCGAGGCCCGGCACGTCGAACGTCACACGCTCCGGCGTGGGCGCCGCGTGGCGGGCCTCGGCGGCGGACGGGAAGGCGCCGAGCGCGCCGGCGGCGCCGACGAGCGCCGCGCCCCTCAAGAACCCTCTCCGCCCGAAGCTCCGCTCCATCCGCGCTCGCGCTCCCTCGCCGGCCGCGCGGCATCGCGCTCGCGCCCCGGAACACTGGAACGCCCCGGGGCCGGCGGCGATTCCTTGGGCGGGGCGGGTCGTGGGGGCGTGCGGGGGCTCGCGCGGCAGGAGCGCGCGGCCCGCACGGCGGCGCGCCGGGTCCCCGGCCCGCTCGGGCGCCCCGGCGGGCGCGCGGTTGACGGAGCGCGGGGGCGCGGCTATCGAGCGCGGAGGAGAGGAGCGGGCCTTGAGCATCATCCTCGATCCGGCGCCGGACTTCAGGGCCGCGGCCGCCATCGGACTTCGCCAGGCGAGGTGCGCGAGGTGGCGCTCGGCGACTACGCCGGCCGCTGGCTCGTGCTGGTCTTCTACCCGCGCGACTTCACCCCCGTGTGTCCGACGGAGCTGCTCGAGCTGTCGCGCCGCGCGCGCGAGCTCTCGGAGCTCCGCGCCGAGGTCCTCGCCGTCTCGGTGGACGACGTGGAGACGCACCAGCGCTGGATCCGCGAGGTGCTCGGCCCCGTCGCCTTCCCGCTCGCGGCCGACCCGGCGGGCGCGATGAGCCGCGCCTACGGCGCCTTCCTCGAGCGCGCCGGCGTGGCGGCGCGCGCCACGTTCCTCGTGGACCCCGAGGGAATCGTCCAGTACGCCGCGTTCCACAACCTGGAGGTGGGCCGCTCGCCCTCGGAGATCCTGCGCGTGCTCGAGGCGCTGAGGACGCGCGAGCGGGTGCCCGCCGAGTGGCGGCGCGGCGAGCCTACGCTCGGGCGTTGAGGCGCGTCGCGCTGCGGGAAGGAATCACTTGGCGTGAACGCGGCGCGGCCACGCTCGACGCCGCGGCGCCCGCGTCGTCGAGACCGGTGCTCCGTCGGGCGCGGCTCACTTGCCGAGCAGGTTTGCGGGCGGCACGCCCAGCGCCTTGGCCATCTTCTCGATGGTCTCCAGCGGTGGAGAGCGCTGCCCGCGCTCGAGCATCGAGACGTACGAGACGGAGATCCCGACCTTGTCGGCCAGCGCCTTCTGGGAAAGCTTCTTCTTGGCCCGCAGGCGGCGCACGTTGCCAGCGAATCGCGTCAGGAGATCCATGCGAAACCCTTAGCAAAGTGACCCCGCGTGCTCATTGTCCTTTTCGGGGTGCCCCCCGGGCGTCCTCGACGCTGAGTGACGCGGTTACTAGTGTCTTTTTGTCCCACGACCAAAGGAGGACTCGAATGGCAGCGAAGCCAAAGGCCGTCTGGCGGCTGGAGGTCGGCGACGAGGCGCCCGACTTCGAGCTGATGGCGACCGGCAGCACTGCGGGTAAAGGCGACACGAAGCGGAAGATCCGGCTCTCCGACTATCGTGGCAAGAAGAACGTGGTGCTGGCGTTCTACCCGGCCGCCTACACCCCCGTCTGAACCGTCCAGATGCCCTCGTACGAGGAGGATCTCTCCGAGTTCGAGCGGCGGAATGCCCAGGTCCTGGGCATCAGCACGGATCAGGTCCACACCAACGAGGCGTGGGCGAAGTCGATGGGCGGGCTGTCGTTCCCGCTCCTGTCCGATCACTGGCCGCACGGCTACGTGGCGGCCCTCTACGGCGTCCTCCGCGGCGAGAACGGCATCTGCGAGCGCGCGATCTTCGTCGTCGACAAGCAGGGGAAGGTTGCCTACATCGACATCCACGACATCGGCGAGCAGCCCCCCACCGACAAGATCATGGCGGCGCTCGACAAGCTGAAGTAGCGGAGGGCGGATGCCGCAAGGAGCCGAGCCGAAGCCGCTCGAGCTGTCCCGTTACTGCGTGCCGTTCACGCCGTTCCAGGGGAAGCTCGAGGACGCCGCGATCTGCATCGTCTCGACGGCCGGGGTCCGGCTCGCGAGCGACGTGCCGTTCGTCACCGACGGCGACGCCACCTGGCGCGTCATCGGGGGAGACGCGGAGGCGAAGGACCTCCGCTACGACGACACGCACTACGACCACGCCTGCGTGGATCGCGATCTCAACTGCGTGTTCCCCATCGACCGGGTGCGCGAGCTCGCGCGCGAGGGGCGGGTGGGCGGCCTCACCGAGCGCCACTTCTCGCTCGGCTTCAGCCAGGCGCTCCGCGAGCTGCGCGAGAAGACCATCCCCGCGCTCGTGCGCGAGGTGGACCGCGAGCGCCCCGGCGCCGTGCTCCTCACCGGCGGCTGACGCCTCTGCCACCGCACGGTGGTCACCGTGCAGCGGATGATCGAGCTCGTGGGCATCCCGACCGTCGTCGTGACGGTCGAGCCGGAGGAGACGCGGCAGGCGCGGCCTCCGCGCGCGCTCTGCCCCCGCGGCTTCGTGGTGGGCCACTCGCTCGGACGCCCGTCCGACACCGCGCTCCAGAAGTGGATCCTCATGGACGCGCTCGGGCTGCTCGTCGGGGAGCCGCGCCCGGGCGAGGTGATCGAGCGGGACTACGCCTGAACCCCGCTGGCGGTCCCCGATCACCACCCGTGGTCGGGAACCGCCGCGGTTCAGGCACGATCCGGTCGGGGCTCGCGCCGTCCCGTCACGGACCGTCGTAGGCGGTCACGGCACCCGGCCCGAACCTCGACTCGAGGTGGGCCATGTACACCACGCGAGGGCTCGCCCAGCGGTCGATCTGGATCGACCGCACGGGCCCCCGCGCGAAGGCCGGCACCGAGTCCGGGGGGAGGTCCTGCACCCACGCGCCGTTCCGGTAGCGCCCGAAGCCGCCCCAGGCGAACCCCACCCACACCGAGCCGTCGGACGGATCGCACGCGACGGCGAGCGCGCCGCCCGCGCCGGCGGGGACGCCGACGGTGCTGAAGGTGGAGGCGCCCTTGCGCAGGAAGGCGAGGCCGTGCGCGTCCGAGCCGACCCACATCGTCCCGTCGTCGCAGAACGAGATCGACTGCACGCTGTCGCGCTTCGTGGCGTCCGCCGGATCCGCGTCCGAGCTCCAGATCCAGAGGTAGGGGCTGGGCGGCGACTGGTTCCCCCACCACGGGCCGTGGAAGTTCTGCGACAGCTCCGGCCGCCGCATCGAGGCGTAGCCGGGGAGGCTCGCCGTGCGGAACTGGTTCGCGTACCAGGGCACGTTCGTGGTGGGGTCGAACGCGAGCGCCCACGCCTCGCCGGTGAGGAACTCGCCGTGCGCGTAGATCGCGGGGTGCTCGTGCTCGAACACGCCCTTCGCGTCCTCCCAGGCCGGGTCGCCGCGGGTGAGGTCCTGGAGGCCGCGCGCGTCGGGGTTCGCGACGAGGATCGAGATCGTGGCGTGCGTGCCGCCCAGGAGCGCGTCGCCGTACGAGAGCGAGCGGCCCTTGTCGTGGTTCACGACGATGCGCTGCACCTGACGCAGCTTCCGGCGGCCGCCGAGCATGAACGGATCCCAGCCGTAGCACTGGGTGTCGTTCGAGCCCTCCACGAAGAACTCGCACACGTAGCCCGGGGGCGTCGCGATCCGGACGTGCCGCTCGCGCGCGAGCGTCGTGCCGTCGAACGTGACGACGTCGGCGCCCCCGGAGTCGACCGCCCAGTCGGCGTCCGTGTCGCCGTCGGTGCCGACGCCCTTGAAGCCGATGATCGCCTTGTTCGGCGTCGAGCCCGCGACCGAGATGACCGGGCACGTGACGGCGGGATCGGACGGGGTCGCGTTCGCGATCTGCGCCGCGTCGTGGCAGTTCTTCGTCAGCCCGGCGGCGTCCGCGTCGAAGCGCTTGAAGTCCTGGGCGGCGCGGGACTTCGCGTAGACGGCGGCGTCGCCGCCCGCGACGTAGACGTTGCCGGCCTCGTCCGCGGAGACGTCGCTCACCTTGGCCGGGAGCCCCTGCTCGGCGCCCCAGAACCGGAAGGCGCCGACGACGACCGGCGCCTTCACCGCCGGGGCACCGCCTCCGCCGCCGCCACCTCCCGTGCCGCCTCCGGTCCCGCCCCCCGTGTCGCCGCCGGTGCCGCCGCCGCCCGTGTCGGCCGGGGTCTTGGTGCCGCCGCCTCCGCCGCCGCCGCACGCGGTCAGCGCAGCCGCCGCGAGCACCGCCGCCCAACGCCGCATCCCGGCCATCCGCCGTCTCCCGCGCGCCCGCCCGGACGCCGGGCCGACGGGCCCTCCGGCACGCACGCGCAAGAAAAGCTGGCCCGAGCGACACGGTCCGCCAAGCCGGGGCGCCGGGGGCAGCACTCCGGGTGAGACCTCCCACGCTCGGACGGGGGGCGCGATCTGGCGCGCGCGGCCCGGCGCGGTCACAATCGGGCCATGCTGCAGGGAGACCTCGCGACCTTTCCCCTCGCCGAGCTGTTCCAGTGGCTCGATCAGAGCAGGCGCTCGGGGATCGTCGAGCTCGACGCGGGCGAGGGGACGCCGTTCTGGCTGCACGTCGTCGACCGCCGCATCGTCGCGGCGGCGCGCCCACCGTCCGAGCCGTCGGCGCTCGGCACGCTCGCCCGCTGGTCGCACTCGGAGCCGCCGGAGTCGCTCTGGCCGGAGGCGTGCGCCGACCGGATCGTCGATCTCTTCCTCGCGCCACCAGGGGGCCGGTTCACGCTCATCGTGGACGCCGGCGGCTTCGAGGACGGGGTCCGCCTCGACGTGGGGCTCGGCCAGATGGCGCTCGAGGGCCTGCGGCGGCTCGACGAGTGGCCCGAGCTCGACCGGCGCTACCCGTCGGACACGGCCGCGCTCGTCGCGGAGGAGGGCGCCGCACGCCCGCGCACGCCGGGGCAGCGCGCGCTGCTGGAGGCGGCGCGGCGCCGCGCGTCGATCGCCGAGGCGCGCCTCGCGCTGGCCCTCTCGCGCGCCGCGGTGCTCCGCCGGATCGAGACGCTCCGCGCCCTCGGCCTCGCGCGCGTCGAGGGCGTGTCCGCGCACCCGGACCCGGTGGCGTCACTGGTGGCGAAGGCACAGCTGCTCGTCGACGCGCGCCAGTTCGACGAGGCGGGCATCGTGTTCCGGAGCCTGCTCGCCGCGGATCCTTCCGACAGGCGCGTCCGCGCGCTCCTGCGCGAGGCCGAGCGCGAGCAGGTCGCCGTGCTCTACGCGGAGCTGTCCCCGGTCGCGGTCCCCGTCCTCCTGGCCGGGCCCGCGGCGCTCGACGGGCCGGCGGCGCGGCGGCTCGGCCCGACGGACCGCGAGGTCGCGGGCCGCCTGAACGGCAAGTGGGACGTCGCGAGCATCGCGCTCGCGAGCCCGCTGCGGGAGGTCGAGACGCTGAAGGCGCTCCGCAAGCTCGTCCGGCTCGGGCTCGTCGAGCTGCGCGAGGCCTGAGGCGCGGGGCGAGGGAGCTCGGCGATCCGACGCGAGCGCGCAGGGCGTCACGCGCGCGCCGTGACAGGGGCGTGACCCTCCGATGGCAGGATCCAACCGCTCTGGAGGGCACACCATGATCGACACCGCCTCGCACGACGCTCCGCGCGCCGCAGAGAAGCCGCTCCTGCGCGGCGTGTCCCACGAGATCGCCGCGTTCGTCGCGCTCGCCGCGTGGATCGCGCTCGCGCTCGTCTCGCCGTCGGCGCGCGCCCGCGCCGCCGCGAACGTCTACGGGGCGAGCCTCTTCACCCTGTTCGCCGTGAGCGCGCTCTACCACCGGCCGACCTGGCCGCCGCGCGCGCGGCGCTGGATGCGACGGCTCGATCACTCGGCGATCTTCCTCCTCATCGCCGGAACGTACACGCCGTTCTGCCTGGTCCTCGGCGGCGCGCGCGGCGAGGCGCTCCTCGCGATCGCGTGGGGCGGGGCGGCGCTCGGCATCCTCCAGTCGATCCTGTGGGTCCGCGCGCCGAAGCCCCTCATCGCGGTGATCTACGTGCTGCTCGGCTGGGTGATCCTCCCGGTGATGCCCGCGCTCGTGGCGCGCCTCGGCCCGGGCGCGATCGCGCTGCTCGGCGCCGGCGGGATCGCCTACAGCCTGGGCGCGGTGGTCTACGCGACGCGGCGTCCGGATCCGTTCCCGCGCGTGTTCGGGTACCACGAGATCTTCCACGCGCTCGTGGTGGTCGCGGCGGGGCTCCACCTCGCCGTCACGGCGCGGGCGCTCTTCTCGCTGTAGCCGATGCTAGCGGCCGGCGGCCCGGGCCGCTGCCTTCACCTTCGCGGCGACGAGGACGTAGAGCGCGAAGAGCGCGTCCCGCTCGGTGACCGCCGCGTCCGGCATCGCCGCGATGCGCGCGAGCCGGAGCAGCTCGTGCGGGTCGAGCCCGAGCCGCGCGGCCCGCCCGTCCTCCGCGGGCACCCGCGCCAGCACCGCGGCCACGCCGTCCGCGGCGATGCGCGCGGCCTCGCCGTAGGTCCGCTCGCGCAGCGCGTGCTCGGTGGCGGCGATCGCCGCGCCCTCTCCCGGGAAGAGCCGCGCGAAGGACACCGGGGCGAGCGCCGCCGGATCGGCCGGCCCGGAGGCCTCGGCCGCCGCGGAGAGCTGGGAGGCGAGCTCCGACCCGCCGCCGGAGAGCTCGAGCGGCCGCGGCGTCGCGCGGCGCGCGGGCTGGCGCGAGCGCAGGTCCTTCACCACGAGGCGGGTGATCTCCTTCAGCCCGGCGAAGACCCCGACGCCGCGGCTCGCGATGCTCTCGACCTCGGGCGCGCCGTGGCGGTTCAGGGCGGCGCGGAGGTCCTCCACCGGCAGCGCGCCGGGGAGATCGCGCTTGTTGTACTGGAGCACGTGGGGGAACTCGGCGAGGGAGATGCCGAGCTCGCCGAGGTTCGTGGCGAGGTTGTCGATGGACTCCGCGTTCGTGTCCCGCGCCGCCGGCTGGGAGTCCGCCACGAACACGACCCCGTCGGCGCCGTTCAGCACGAGCTTGCGGGTCGCGTCGTAGAACACCTGGCCCGGCACCGTGTAGATCTGGAGCCTGAGCGTGAGCCCCCGCACCTGCTCGATCTTGAGGGGCAGGAAGTCGAAGAAGAGGGTGCGATCACCCTCCGTCGAGAGCGACACGAGCTGGCCGCGCGTCTCCGGGCGGACGCTCTCGTAGATCTGGTGGAGGCTCGTCGTCTTCCCGGACAGGCCGGGGCCGTAATAGACGATCTTCGCCGAGATCTCCCGCGCGAGCGGGTTGACGGTGGACACGGCCGGCATCATAGCCCCGGGCGATCGGGGGGGCGACTTCGCCGCAGGCGCGAAGGTCCGCTCCCGGCGCCTCGGGAGAGGCGGCACGGGCGGGCGCGGCCTTCACCGCGCGAGGAGGGCGTCCACCACCGCCACCAGGTCCTCGCCCTGCACGGCGGGTGGGCCCATGGCCGGGTGGAAGCGCCGCTCCAGCCGCGCGCACCAGCCCCCCACCAGCCCGGCGCGCTGGGCCCCCTCGACGTCCCACGCGTGCACCGCGACGAGCGCGAGCCGCTCCGGCGGCTGCCCGAGGGTGCGCGCGGCGTGCAGGTAGATCTCGCGGCCCGGCTTGTAGCGGCGGATCTCGTCGACGCCCATGACGCGCGCGACGTGATCGAGGAGGCCTGCGCGGTCGAGCAGCCCGCGCGTCGCCTCCACGCCGCCGTTCGAGAGGGTCGCGATGGGCACGCCCGCGCCGGCGAGCCTGCGGAACGCGGGCGCGACGTCCGGCGCGGGGTCGAGCGTCTTGAAGCCGTCGAGGACGTCCTCGACGGCCGCGCGCTCCACCGGGCGGCTCCGCTGGGCGAGGAGCACCTCGAGCGCGCCGCCGGCGATCTCGCGGAAGGGCCGGAACGAGCCGCTCGCGTCGAGCGCGAACGCGTCCCGAAGGATCCGCGTGAACCAGGTGTCGAGGTCGAGGGGAGCGAGCCCCAGGGCGGCGAGGCGCAGGCGCAGGGGATCGAGCGGGAAGAGCGTCTCGATGACGTCGAAGATCACGGCGGCGGGGCGGGCCATGGGCCGGTGCGTACGCCGCGACCTCCGCCGGCGCAAGGCGCGGGCGGGGGTGGCGGCGCGGAGGCGGCCCTCGGCGTCGGGGCCCGTTGACGGCGGGGGGCGGAAGGGCGAAAAGGCGGCCATGCCGTCCACCTCGCTCACCTTCGCGAGCCGCGCCGAGCACCGCGCCTGGCTCGAGGCGCAGTCGGCCCTGCCCGAGGGCTTCTGCATCGGGACCACGAGCTTCGAGTTCGTCCCGGTCGAGGCGCCGAAGCCCGGCCGGATGAAGCTCACGCTCGTGGCGCTCGACCGCCCGACCCCCGCGTTCGCCGCGAAGTTCACCCGGAACGCATTCCCCGGCGCGCCGGTGATCGTGGGCAAGCGCCGCCTCGACGGGCCGACGCTGGGCGGCATCGTGGTGAACACCAAGATCGCCAATGTCTGCGCGCCGGGCGGGATCGAGGCGGCGGAGCGCGTCGGCGCCGAGGCGGCGCGACTCATCGGGATCGCGCCCGAGGAGGTGCTGCCTTCGTCCACCGGGGTCATCGGCTGGCAGCTCCCCGTCGAGCGGATGATCGCGGCGCTCCCCGAGGCCGCCTCCGCGCTCCAGTCCGGCACGATCCTCCCGGCCGCCGAGGCGATCACGACGACCGACCTCTACCCCAAGGTGCGGCGCGCGCCGCTCGGGGAAGGGACGCTCGTGGGCATCGCCAAGGGCGCGGGCATGATCGAGCCGAACCTCGCGACCATGCTCGTCTACCTGCTCACCGACGTGGACGTGCCGCGCGACACGCTGCGCGCCGCGCTCGACGCCGCCGTCGAGGTGACGTTCAACTGCATCTCCGTCGACACGGACACGAGCACCTCCGACACCGTCGTGATCGTCTCCTCCCGCAAGAAGGCGGCCCCGCCGCCCGGCGCGCTCGCCGCCGCGCTCGCGCAGGTGTGCGGCGACCTCGCCGAGGACGTGGTGCGGAACGGGGAGGGCGTCCACCACGTGATCCGCGCGAGCGTCACCGGCGCGCGCACGTTCGAGGAGGCGCGCGCGATCGCCAAGTCGGTGGTGAACTCGCCGCTGCTCAAGGCGGCGGTGAACGGGAACGATCCCAACGTGGGGCGGCTCCTCTGCGCCGTCGGCAAGCAGGCGGGCGCCTCCGGGATCCCGCTCGACCCCGCGCGCGTCACGATGCGCGTGGGCGACGACCTCGTGCTCGAGGGCGGCGCGATGCGGCTCGACCCCGCGAAGGAGGAGCGGCTCGTCGCCCACATGAAGTCGGCGGAGCTGTACGCGACGCGTCCGTCCGCGGACGGGCTCTTCCGGCCGCCGATCGACTACCCGCCGCACGAGCGGCGGGTGGAGATCGGGATCGACCTCGGCATGGGGAGCGCGGCGTGCGCGGTCCTGGGGGCCGATCTGACGCACGAGTACGTGACCGAGAACGCGGACTACCGGAGCTGAGGCGCGCGAGCCAACACCCGACCGCGCCCGAGTCCGGCGGGTCCGCGCGGCGGACCTTCGGGCCCGAGAAACCCTCACGCCCCGCGCGCTGCTCCCGGCACCGACCGTGCACTCTCGCGCGCTCGCGCGCGGGGCCGCGCCGGGGAGATCCACGATGAAGGTGACCGAGAAGGGCAGGGCGGAGGGCGGCTCGAGAGGCGCCATTGCGCAGCGGTTCGACGAGGTGCTCCGCAACGCCCGCCGAGGCATCCGGGCTCCGCACCGGTCGCCTGCAGTCGCCGGCGTCGACGAGCGCGCCGGCGCACCCCGGAGCCTGCGCGCGCGACGCGCGAGCGCGGATCACGCGGGCACCGTGCTGCGCGAGCGGCGCGCGGACGCCTTCGAGGCGGAGCGGCTGACGCGGCCTCCGCCCGCGCCGGTGGCGCAGCTCCAGCCCGCGCGCATCGAGGGGGTGGCGGACCTGCGCGCGATCGTGCGCACGCTGCCTGCCGCGATCGAGGCCGCGCGCGTCCGCGAGGGCGAGCCCCTGTCCCTGTCGCTCGGTCGCGCGCTCTCGGTCGATCTCCGGCGCGGCGCCGGCGGCCTCGAGCTCGTGCTCCGGCCCGACGCCGTGCTGCAGCGCGCCGCCGCCGCCGAGCTGCCCGGGCTCCTCGAGACGCTCCGCGCGCGGGGCATCGTCGTGGCGCGCGCGGAGGTGCGCGCGCAGCCGCACGCCGGCCCGCCAGCCGGGCGCTCCGCGCGTTGACGCCGTCCCGGCCCTCCGCTACAAAGGGCGCCTCGGTACGGCACCGTCGCCAAGTGGTAAGGCAAAGGTCTGCAAAACCTTTATTCCCCGGTTCGAATCCGGGCGGTGCCTCTCTCCGAAGGGCTCGAAGCCGCTCAGGTTTCGGGCCCTTCGTGTTTTCGCGCGGTGAACGGCGGGCCCCGCCGCGCAGGGCCCGGGACAGGCCGATCCCTCCGCGGCGCGCTGCGAAGCTCACGCGAGGCGTGTACGTTCGTCCCGGCAGGCGAGCGTCGAGGACAGGGGAGGGTGCGCGAGGTGCTCCGAGGGATCGGCGATGGCGCGGAGCCGAGCGGTGCGAACGCGCCGCGCCGCAGGATCGCGGCGCGGGGCCGCCCGCTCGAGGACCCGGCGTGCGCCGGCTGCAGGCAGCTCGCGCTCCTGCGAGCGCTTCGCCGCGCGGGGCTCGCCGTTCGCGGCGGTCTCGGCTGCGAGCCTCCGGCCGCGGGCGAGCCGGACGCGCCGCCCGGCCGCGTCGCGCGGATGGCGGGCGCGGTCGAGGCCCTCGTCCGTCCCGGGGCGCTCGTCGCGGAGGCCCGCGACCTCGCGCTGCTCGTCGTCGCCGATCGCGGGCCGCACCGCGCCGCCGCCGTGGAGTCCGCGCTCGCCGCGGCGGGCGCGCGCGTCGTTCGCCTTCCCGCCGGGTCGGGCGCGCAGGACGCCGAGCGGCTCGTGGCAGAGGCGCTCGCGAGCGTCCGCCCCGCGGCGCTCGTCGCGCTCGCAGAGTGCGCGCGCCGCGAGGAGGCAAGCCCGCCGCTCGCGATCGAGCCGGCTCGCTGCAACCGCTGCGGCGCCTGCCTCGGCCTCGGCTGCGTCGCGCTCTCCGACCCAGGGGGCGAGGCGATGTCGATCGACCCCGCGCGTTGCGTCGGCTGCGGTCTGTGCGCCCCGCTCTGCCGCGGCGGCGCCATCCGGTGTCGCTGACGTGCTCCTGCCTCACCGGTACGGTCCGCGCCGCCCACGCAGGGCGCCCGGGTGACGGGGGCTGCCGGGACGCAGGCGGCGCGTTAGACGAGGGGCGTGGCGACCGAGATCTGCCAGTACTGCGGCGTCGACCTCGACGAGATCGAGCCGCGGCAGGAGACCGGCTGGACGTACGGCGTCGAGTGCAGCCGCTGCGCGCCGGAGCAGCGCCGCTCGCAGGTGCTCGCGCGCCGGGAGCGCGTGGCGGAGCTCGCTTGCCCGCAGTGCGGCGCGCGCATCGCGCCGGCGGAGGGGCACCCCGACGTGCTCGTCGTGAAGGAGCTCACCTACGAGGTGTGCGCGGCGTGCGGCGAGCCATGCGGCGTCGCGGCGGTGCGGAAGGTGCGCGACGTGTCGGGCGGGACGATGTAGCGATCAGCGCGGGGACCGCGAGGAGCCGGCGAGGTCCGCGACGGTGCGGGGCCGCTGCCGGTTGCGCACGTGCTCCTCGAGCCAGCGGACCGTGTCGAACAGCGTCTCCTGCGCGTCGCGCGCGGAGAAGCCGAGCTCCGCCTCGGCCTTGCCGGACGCGCAGTACCAGAAGTGCTCGCCCATCTCGACGGATCGCGGATCGAGCGGCGTCTCGCTGCCGCGCCAGGCGTGGAACTTCTCGAGGAGCCGCGCGCCGGCGAGGTTCAGGTCGGACGGGAGCCGCACGCGCGGGGCCGCGACGCCGGTGAGCCGCTCGAGCCGGCCGAAGAAGTCGCGGAACGTCATGTTGGCGCCGCCGAGCAGGTAGCGCTCGCCGGGCCGCCCCCGCGTGAGCGCGGCGCTGAACGCGCGCGCCGCGTCGCGCACGTCCACGAACGAGAGGCCGCCCGAGGGCATCGCGGGGATGCGCCGCTCCATGAACTTGAACACGACGTCGGTCGAGGAGAGGCGCGCGTCGCCGGGCCCGAGCAGGAGCGACGGGTTCAGCACGACGAGCGGCAGCCCCGTCTCCGCGTGGATCCGGAGCGCGGCCTTCTCCTGGTAGATCTTGGACAGGTAGTACGGCCAGCCCGCGACCACGGCGATGGGGTGGTGGTCCGCCTCGGTGGCGACGCGCTCCTCGCGCGAGACCGCGATGGTGCCCGAGGAGGAGGCGAGCACGACCCGCTTCACCCCGGCCGCGACGCAGGCCTCGAGGAGCCGGCGCGTGCCCTGGACGTGCAGGTCGTAGAGCGCGCGCGGCTCGGCCGGATCGAAGTCCACCTGGCCGGCGAGGTGGTACACGGCGTCGACGCCGCGGACCGCCTCCCGCACGGCGCCCTCGTCCGCGAGGGAGGCGCGCACCACCTCCGCGCCGATCCGCTCCGCGTCCGGCGGGGCGGAGCGCTGCAGGAGCCGCAGCCGGTGGCCCTCTCCGGCGAGGAGCGGCACGAGGGCCGAGCCGAGGAACCCGGTCGCGCCGGTGACGAGGACGTTCATGGCTCGTCCTTCCGCCGCCGGGCGCGGGTACGCGTGGCGGTCGCGGCGCCGGTCTGGGTGGCGTGCGGGGTCGAGCTCGGGGTCGGAGTCGGAGTGGCGGGGGAGGCGGGGGCCGGCGCCGGCGTCGGCGTCGCGGTCGCCTTGGCGATCGAGGTCGCGGTCGCGCCGCCGGTCGAGGTCGCGGTCGCGCCGCCGGTCGAGGCCTTCCGCTCGCCCTTCGCCGCCTCCCGCAGGGCGCGGACGGCGTCCTCGATCACCCGCGTCGCGACCTTGTACCCCTCGCTCCGCGGCAGGCCGGCGATGCGCTGGCGCAGCTCCTCGACGGCGATGGGGCGGCCGATGCGCACCTCGAGCTCGGCGTTGCGCGGGACGCTCTTGCCCGGCGGCAGCGCCTCGAAGGTGCCGTCGAGGTGGAGCGGCAGCACGTCCACGTTGCACTGCAGCGCGAGGTAGCCCGCGGTCGGGAAGAACGGCCGCAGCGCGCCGTCGCGGGTGCGCGTCCCCTCGGGGAAGATGAGGAGGTGGTACCCGCGGCGGAGCGCCTCGGCCGCGGCCTTGAGGCTCGCCTTGAGCGAGCCCTCGCGCTCCATCGGGATGAGGTTCGTGAAGTTCTCGAAGTAGGCGCGCTTCACGCGGGTGTCGAAGAAGTAGTCCCGCGCGGCGAGCGCGGCGAGGCGCCGGCCCTCCTCGCCGAGCGCGATCTTGACGAGCCCCATGTCGAGGTGGCTCGCGTGGTTCGCGACGACGAGCACGTTGCGATCGTGCGGGATGTTCGCGGCGCCGACGACCTTCGCCTCGTAGAGCCCGTGGTAGAGGGCGCGCTGGCCGAGCCCGAGCAGGCGACGACCGAGCTTCGCCAGCGCCGCCGGCACCGCGATCTCCGCGTCGCCGGCGGGCGGCGGCGGGGCGGCGCGCTCCGGCTCCGGCGCGTGGCGGTGGACCGCCGCCGAGACGACGCGCGCGAGCTCGCCCGCGGTCTGGACGTCCTGCAGGTGCTCGGCGGCGGACGCGGGCACGCCCGCCTCCTCCAGCGCGGCGGTGAGCTCGGTGAGCATCAGGCTGTCGAAGCCGAGATCGGTCGCGAGGTGCGACTCGTGCGTCACCTCGGCCCGCGGGCGGCGCGAGACCTCGGCGAGGAGATCGAGGAGCCAGCCCTCGCCCGCGCCGCGGTCCTTCGCCGACTCCCGCGCGCGCCGCCCCTTCTGCGCGGCCGTCTCGAGCCGGAGCAGCTCCTCGCGCACGAGGCCGCGCTTCACCTTCCGCGTCGCCGTCTTCGGCAGCTCGCCGTCCACGACGTGCCAGACCTTCGCGCGCTTCGCGAACGGGAGGGACGCCGACACCGCGCGCACGTGGGCCTCGAGGCGGGCGCGCACCTCCTCGCGATCGTCCTCGCCGTACTCGGGCACGACGATGAGCGCGACCTTCTCGCCCGTGCCGTCGGGGAGCCCCACGACGCACAGCTCCTTCACGAGCTCCGGCTCGCGGTAGGCGTCCTCGACCTCGTCCGGGTAGACGTTCTTCCCGTTGGCGTCGATGATGACGTCCTTCTTGCGCCCGACGAGGGTGAGGTTGCCGTTCGCGTCGAGCTTGCCGAGGTCGCCGGTCCGCAGCCAGCCGCCCTCGAGCACCTGGCCGGTGAGCTCGGGATCGACGCCGGCGTGCTCGCCGCCGCGCCAGTAGCCGAGCATGACGTTCGGCCCGCGGGCGAGCACCTCGCCGACGCCGTCCGCGTCCGGCTCGGAGATCCTGAGCTCGACGCCGGGCAGCGCCGGACCGACGCTCCCCTTCGGCGCCTCCTCCTCGGGCTGCGACACCGCGAGGACCGGCGCCGCCTCCGTGAGCCCGTAGCCCTCGTACAGGTCGAAGCCGAGCTCGCGGAACGCCTTCTGGACCTCGGGATCGAGCGCGGAGCCGCCCGACACGAGCAGGCGCAGGCGGCCGCCGAAGCGGCGGTGCACCGGCCAGAAGAGGAGCTTGCCGAGGTTCACCCCGAGCTCGGAGTCGCGCAGCGCGGCGTTGCCCTTCATGAGCGCGCGGAACGCGGCCTCGACCACGCCGGGCTTCGCCGCGAGCTCCTGCGTGATGCGGCGGTGGAGGAGCGACCAGAGCGCCGGCACCCCGATCATCGCCGTCACGCGCCCGGCGGAGAGCGCCTCGGAGATGCGGTCCGAGGTGAGCTCGTCGAGGTACTCGATCTCCGCGCCGCGCGAGAGCGGCACGAGCAGCCCGCAGGTGAACTCGAAGGTGTGGTGCAGCGGGAGCACGGACAGCATGCCGTCGCCCGGGCCGAGCTCGAACGTGCCGACGAGCTTCGCGACGAGGCTCGCGAAGTTGCGGTGCGAGAGCATGACGCCCTTGGGCGTGCCGGTCGTCCCGCTCGTGAAGATGAGCGAGGCGAGGTCGTCCGGGCCGATCTTCACGGGCGGCGCGCCCGCGCCGGGGGGGCCGCCCGCGAGCGCCTCCCCGAGGAGCGCGGTGCGCGCGCCGGGCACCGCCGCGGCGGCGAGCGCCGCGAGGCCGGGGCTGCGCTCGGCGGCGTCGTCGGAGAGGAGCGCGAGGCGCGCTCCGGCGGTCCGCCAGAGGTTCGCGAGCTCGCGCTCGGTGAGCTGCGGATCCACCGGGACCGCCGCCGCGCCGGCGCGGAGGATCCCGAAGTAGGCGATCGCCCACTCGGGCCGGTTCTCGCTCGCGAGCAGCACGCGGTCGCCCTTCGCGACCCCGGCCGCGTGCAGGAACGCGGCGACCGCGCCGGCGCCCCGCCGCAGCTCGCCGTACGTGACCCGCGTCTTGGCGGCGCCCTGCATCCGCAGCGCGGCGCGGTCCTTCCAGCGCTCGCACCCGGCGTCGAGGAGCTCGAGCAGGTCGCGGTGGGCCTTGGGGGCGTGGACGCGCTTGCCGGACTCCTCCTCGAGGCCCGGGAACACCCACTCCTCCATGCCCTTCATGTGCACGTCGAGCCAGTAGCGCCGCCAGTCGAGCGCCTCCGGATCCCACGGCACGCGCGCGCGGTCCGCGTCGCCGAGCCGCGCGTACAGCGCGCGGATCGCGGCGCAGCGGAAGACGTAGCGGTTGTCCCAGACGAACGGCATGTAGAGGTCCCACATGGCCTTCGTCTTCTCGAGCCGGGCGCCGAGCTCGTCGAGGCTCTCGGCGGCCCCCTCGGCGAGCGCCGTGAGCCGCGGCGCGCCCCAGCGCGGCGACGCCTCCAGGAGGAGCCGCTTCGCCCCGCGGGCGAGCGCGGAGATCGCGGGCGCGCTCGCCGCCTCGTAGTGGGCGCGCGAGACGGAGTAGGGCTCGAGCCGGGAGAGGAGCCGGTTCCAGGTGCGGTTCCCCTCCTCGCGCTCGCGGAAGAAGCGGCGCCGGTAGAGCGCCGTGAGCTCGACCGCGCGCCGCGCCCAGAGGGGGTTCACGTCGCCCGAGGCGAGGTGGTAGACGCGGCCCTCCGGGAGCTCCCGGGCCCCGGACGCCCGCGAGGCGTCGCGGCGCTCCACGAGCTCGGCGGTCGCCGCGATCATCGCCGCCGCGACGAGATCGACCGGCACGACGTCCAGGATCGCCTTCTCCGCGGCGGGGAAGCTGCGGTGCCCCTTGAGCGCCATGAAGGCGAGCGGCGCGCTCGTCGTGAACCCCTCGTTCCAGCCGGGGAACGGGAAGCGGAGCGCGCTCTCGACGATCGACGGCCGGACGATCGACCAGACCACCCGCTCGCCCCGGGCGCCTCCGAGCGCGCTCGCGGCGATGACCTGCTCGCCGAGCGACTTCGTGTAGGTGTACGTGTTGGGCCAGCCCCAGTGGCGGGCGCGGGTCATGCCCGCCTCGACGAGCTGCCCGGACAGCCACAGCCGCCTCTCGCGGCCGACGGCGAGCCGCAGGGCCTTCTCGTCGCCCGCGCGCCCCTCGGCGCGGAGCCGCTCCAGCGCGCGATCGCGGAACTCGGACTGGAGCACGCGGTCGTCGGCGCGCGCGCGGAGCTCCTCGATGCGCCGCGTGGCGTCGGCGAGCTCGCCGTCCACGTCGAAGTCGGCGGCGGCGAGGGCGCCCGCCTTCGGCCGGCCCTCGACGCCCTCGCGGCGCGGGAAGTAGCCCGGGAGCTCCTCGTCCTCGTGGACGACGCCGTCGCGGTTCCCCGCGACGAAGCAGGTGGACACGTGCAGGAGCGCCGCGCCGGTGGTCCGGCAGAGCTCGACCGCGCTCCGCGGCCCGCGGACGTTCACGGCGAGCGCGAGCTCGAGCGAGGGGTCGAAGTCGACGAGGCCGGCGCTGTTCACGACCGCGTCGAGCCCCTCCAGGCGCGCGAGGTCCGCCTCGGAGAGGCCGAGGAGCGGATCGGTCACGTCGCCGGCGAGCGGCACGCACTTCTCGCGGAGGAAGGCCTCGAAGCCGGCCCCGTGGCGCGCGCGCAGCGTGTCGAACGGGCGGCTCGGGGCGACCTTGTCGAAGAAGCGGGCCTCGGCGGTGCCGCCGGTCCCGGGGCGGACGAGCACGAAGACCCGGCCGACGTCGGGGTACCGGTCGAGGAGCATCGAGAGCGCGACCTTGCCCACGAAGCCGGTCGCGCCGGTGACGAGGATCTTGCGCCCGGCGAGCGCGCGGCCGACGTCGAGGGGGTCGGCGGCGGTCGAGGCGGTGCGGCCGGCGCCCGGGCGCGGGCCCGGGTGCTGGTGCGCGGGGCGGGATCTGTCGCGGCGCTCGCTCATCCGAGGTTCTGCGTCATGACGATCGGCGGGTGGTGGAGGAGCGCGATGGACGCGCTGCGGCCGTGGATCGCGCGCGCCATGTCGATGGCCTCCGAGAGCGTCTCCGCGTGGTCCCAGCCCATCATGCGCGGCACGTGCGCGTTGTCCGCCCCCGCGGCGATCACCTTGCCGACGTGCTGGCGCCCGTTCTCGCCCCAGTACCACATGAAGAACGGGTGCGCCCCGTGGTACGCGTGGCCGGTCCGGTACATGTGGACGTAGGTCGGGTTCTCGGCGAGCTCGCGCTCGTAGCGCGCCTCGAGCACCTGCGCGTCGCGGGTCTCCGGCAGGAGCCGGTGGAAGAACTCGATGTAGCTCGGGTGGTGCTCGGGGTCGAACGAGTCCGAGCACGGGTGCGTGACGATGAGCGTGCCGCCCTTCTTCACGAGCGGCTTGCCCCGGTAGAAGTTGAAGAAGTACCCGCAGGCCATGACCTGGACGAGCAGCGGGTTCAGGATCGAGTTCACGTTGTACGGCGAGACGTACGGGATGCCGTAGATGAGCACGTCCGCCTGGAAGTCCACGTCCACGGCGTACTGCGCCCAGCTCTTCTCGAGGATCTTCGCGTGCGTGGGCTCGGTCAGGCCCGCGTGCACGGCGATCACGTCGTACGGCGCCGGCACGGCCTGGAAGATCTTGCGCTTCGCCACGGGCGGGAGCCGCTTCAGGGTCGCGCGCATACCCGCGAGCTTGAGCCGATCGAGCTCGGTGTAGTCCTCCTCCTTCTTCATGAGGAACTCGAGCGGCCCGTCGAACATCCGGTTGTTGATGGTCGTCTCGATGTGGAAGACCTGGAGGTGCTCGTCGACGTAGCGGCCGATCCGGTCCACGGAGCGGTGCATCTCGGAGCGCTCCGGGTCCATGTACGAGTGGCTCTTGCGGATGTGGTGCGGCGTGTGGTGCGCCTTCACGCCCTCGTAGTTCGTGAGCCCGGTCGAGACCGACTTGTGGCCGCCGTCCATGGGGACGAGGTTCAGGTTCACGTAGATGAGCAGGTCCGACTCCGCCGCGCGGCGGTTCACGATGACCTTCTCGCCGTGCGCGGTGGTGCCGAGGACGACGCAGCCGTCGGGGTCCTCGGCGTCGTGGTTGTAGTAGCGGTCGGGGTAGTAGGCGTCGAAGATCTGGTCGCCCACCATCCGCCGCATCTCCGCCTCGGTCATGCGGCGGTGGAGGGCGATCGCGATGACGAGGTGGACGTCGTCGACGCCGGACTCCGCGAGGAGCGGCAGGATCACCTCGAGCACCTGCTGGCGGACGTCGGGCGTCCGCATCGGGGGCAGGGGGAGCGAGATGTCATCGATGGCGATCGTCACCCGCATCCCGGGGCGCAGGAGCGCGTGCAGCGGATCGCAGCCCTCCGGCCGGTTGATCGCGCTCCGGATCGCCGCCTTCACGTTCGGCAGCCCCTCGAGCGGCGGCTTCGGGTAGATGACGCGGGTGCCGACGGGCAGGTCCTCGACGAGCAGGTCCTCGCCGGAGAAGAGGACGCGCGGGGGCGAGTCCTTGTCGATGGTGACGATCTGCTCGGTCGTCTCGTAGAACCGCGCGAGGCTCTTCGGGTCACGCATGCGTCACGCCTCCGTGGTCCTGAGGATGGGCCACTGGTAGGCCCGCGCGACGCGCGCGAGCCGCACGTCGGGGTTCACCGCGGCGGGGTGGCCCACGACGGCGAGCATCGGGTAGTCGGAGAAGGAGTCGGAGTACGCGAAGCTCTTCTCGAGCGCCAGCCCCTCGCGCACGCAGTAGTCGCGCATCGCGAGCGCCTTGTGCGCGCCCTCGATGATGGGCGGGATGACGCGGCCGGTGGCGACGCCCTGCACGAACCGCATCCGGTTCGCGATGAGGTCGTCGGCCCCGAGGTGCTCGGCGAGGCGCCGCACCGTGAAGTCGAGGGCGCCGGTCACGAGGACCACCCGGCAGCCGGCGCGGCGCGTCTCGTCGATGAGGCGCGGCGTGCCGGGGAAGATCGCCGGCCGGAGCACGTCCTCGAAGAGCTCCCCGGCGAGCGTCTCCAGGCGGTCCTCGCTCTGGCCGGAGTAGTACCGGTAGAAGACCTCGTTGAAGAGCTTCCGGTTCATCCGGTCCGCCGCCGCGAAGAGCGGCAGCGACAGCACCGTCCGGGCGGTCTGCCAGGCCGTGCCGAGGATGGAGCCCTGGTTCATCGCGTAGAACGCGAACGCGTGCACGATGTTCGTGCGCACGAGCGTCCCGTCCACGTCGAAGAAGGCGGCCCTCTCCGTTCCCGCCATAGGTGAGCCTCTGTAGACTGTCGTGGTGCGGCTTGGCAAGCGCGGCGAGGGGCCCCTCGGTGCGGTGCCGCGCCGTGATGCGTCAGAGCCACCCGCGGGCGCGGTACCAGGCGGCGGCGCGGGCGATCGAGTCGGAGAGCGGCGTCCTCGCCTCGAAGCCGAGCCGGGCGCGCGCCTTCCCAGGATCGCACACCCAGCCCGGCGCGAGGGCCTGCGCCGCGAGCTTGCGGTTCAGCGGGAGGCGGCGACCGGTCGTGCTCGTGACGAGCTCTGCGAGCGCCGCGGCGCCGCGCACCGCCGCGGGGGGCACCTTCACGGTCCGCGCGCGGACGCCGAGCGCGCGCGCGGCCTCGAGCTGGATCGAGAGCGCGTCGGTGGTGACCGGGGAGGCGAGGAAGAACGCCTCCCCGGCGGCCTCCGGCTTCTCGGCGAGCAGGATCATCCCGCGCGCGCAGTCGTCCACGTCGATCCAGGAGAGCGGCCGCTCCGGGCCGCGGAGACCGATCGCCAGCCCAGCACGCGCCAGCCGGAACAGGAAGAGGTTCTCGCGATCGCCCGGCCCCATGATCCGCGGCGGCCGGGCGACCGCCACCGGCAGGCGATCGGCGTAGGCGAAGGCGATCCGCTCCGCCTCCGCCTTCGACGCGCCGTAGGGCTCCACGGGCTCGAGCGGCTCGTCCTCGCCGCGGGGCGTCCGCGAGGGGCCCGCCGCGGCGATCGAGCCCGCGAGCACGAAGCGCGAGAGGCCCTGCGCCTCGGCGAGGCAGGCGTCGAGCGCCAGCCGGGTCGAGCCCGCGTTCACCCGCAGGAACTCGTCGGGAGCCGTCGCGCGGCGGACGCCCGCGAGGTGGAACACGACGTCGCAGCCGCGCACCGCGGCGCGCAGCGACGCCGGGCTCGTCGCGTCTCCGAAGAGGACGTCGACGCCGGGGAGGGCCTCGAGGGCGGGAGCCGTCGCGCGGACGAGGGCGCGCACGCGCTCGCCGCGCGCGGCGAGCCGGCGCACGAGCGCCGACCCGAGGAACCCGCCGGCACCGGTCACGAGCGCGCGCATCGCCGGCGGACGGAACCATGCGGCCGGGCGCCCGTCAATCCCTCCCGGCGCCGTGCGCCCCCGGTGCGTGCGTGCGTGCGCTGGGGTCCCTTGTCGCTCTCGGAGGGGCGTCCTTACAGTTTTTTACGAGGACGGGCCGGGGAGGCCCGGAAGGACGGGCCGGAGGGGCCCGGGGGAACGACAAAGGGGGGGAACGGATGAGGATTGCCAAGGCGCTGGTGGTGGCGGCGACGCTGCTCGGGTTCGGGGTGGCGCACGCCGACGAGGTGGTGCGAGTCGAGCGGCGGCACAGCACCGCGGGCATCGTCCTAAAGGACACGATCGCCGGCGGGCTCGTCGGCTCGGCCGTGTCGGGAGGCGTGATCCTCTACAACATGGGGATCCAGGGTGACGACAACTACGACTGGGGCCGCACGCTCGCGTGGGGCGCCGTGATCGGCCTCGGCGCCGGCCTGGTGTGGGGCATCGTCGACGCCGCGTCGGCCTCCGACACGACCTACGCGGCGCGGACACCGGTCCACGACGGCCAGTCGCTCACGCTGAACCGCGGCAGGGACCAGAGCAACAAGGTGACGATGGGACTCCTGTCCCGGCGCTTCTGAGGCGCCGCAGCGGGAGGGGCCTTGGGGCGGGGCCGGCGGGAGCCGGCCTCGCCCTTTTGTTATCCTCCGGGGATGACCGCGCTCCGCTCCGTCTGCCCGTTCGACTGCCCCGACGCCTGCGGGCTCCTCGTCCAGGTCGAGGATGGACGTGCAGTGAAGGTGCGCGGCGACCCGGAGCACCCGTACAGCCAGGGCACGCTGTGCCCGAAGATGAACGGCTACGAGCGGAGCGTGGGCTCGCCCGATCGGCTGCTCCACCCGCTCGTCCGCACCGGCGCGAAGGGGGAGGGCCGGTTCCGGCGCGCGAGCTGGGAGGAGGCGATCCAGCTCGTCGCCGCGCGCTGGAAGGACCTCGCCCGCGAGCACGGCAGCGAGGCGATCCTCCCCTACTCGTACGCGGGGACGATGGGTGTCGTGCAGCGGAACGCGGGGCACGCGTTCTTCCACCGGCTCGGCGCGTCGCGGCTCGACCGGACCATCTGCTCTCCCGCGAAGGGCGCCGGCTGGAGCCAGGTGATGGGCGCGACCGCCGGCCCGGATCCGGACGAGGTGCTCGACTCCGACCTCGTCGTCCTGTGGGGCATCCACGCGGTCGCGACGAACCTGCACTTCGTCCAGCGCGTGAAGGAGGCGCGGCGCCGGGGCGCGAGGGTGCTGCTCGTCGAGGTGTGGCCGAGCGAGACCGCGGCGGTGGCGGACCGGACGATCCTCGTCCGGCCCGGGTCCGACGGCGCGCTGGCGCTCGGGCTCGTCCACGTCCTCGCGCGCGAGGGCCTCGCGGACGAGGCGTTCCTCGCGGCCGAGGCGGTCGGGTGGCCGGAGCTGCGCGCGCGGGCGCTCGCCGAGTACCCGCCGGAGGCGGTGAGCCGGCTGACCGGCCTCGCGCCGGCTGAGATCGAGGAGCTCGCGCGGGCGCTGGCGCGCGCGCGGGCGCCGTTCCTCCGGGTGGGGAGCGGGCTCTCGCGGTACGCGAACGGCGCGATGACGGTCCGCTGCATCGTCTCGCTCGCGGCGGTGCTGGGCGCGTTCGGGAGGAAGGGCGGGGGCTGCTTCGCCGACGCGAGCTCGTCCCAGGCGCTCGACCTGTCGCCGGTGACGCGGGAGGACCTCCTGCCGAGGCCCACCCGCGTCGTGAACATGAACCAGCTCGGCGCGGCGCTCGCGGAGCTCCGCGATCCGCCGATCCGCTCGATGATGGTCTACGCGGCGAACCCGGCCGCGGTCGCCCCGGATCAGAACGCGGTGCTCGCCGGGCTCGCGCGCGAGGACCTGTTCCTCGTCGTGCACGAGCGGTTCATGACCGACACCGCGCGCTTCGCCGACGTCGTGCTCCCGGCCACGTACTCGCTCGAGCACGCCGACCTGTACCGCTCCTACGGCCAGTACTGCCTGCAGCGGGCGCAGCCGGTCGTGCCGCCGCCCGGAGAGGCGAAGGCGAACTGGGAGGTGTTCCGCCTCCTCGCCGCCGCGATGGGCTTCGAGGAGCCGGTGTTCCGGATGACGGAGGACGCCCTCATCGACGCGGTGCTGGAGCGGCTCTCCCCGTCCTGGCGCGCGGGGCTCGACCTCGAGCGGCTCGCCGCCGGGCGCGCGGTGATGCTCCGGCCGCCGGCCGGGCCGCGCTGGCGCACCCGCTCCGGGAAGATCGAGCTCCGGAACGACGCGCTCGCCGAGCCGTTGCCGCGGCACCTCCCGACCCACGAGGAGCGGGGCCTACCGCTCCGGCTCGTCACCGCGCCCGCGATCCACACGCTGAACTCGACGTTCATGGAGCGGCCCGAGCTTCGCGAGCGCAACGGCGGCATGAGCCTCAGGCTCTCGCCCGCCGAGGCGTCCGCGCGCGGCCTCGCGGACGGCGCCGCGGTGGTCGCCTGGAACGGCCTCGGCGAGGCGACCTTCGCGCTCCGCGTCACGCCCGGCCTGCCCGACGGGATCGCGGTCGCCGAGGGCGTGTGGTGGCTCGCGCACGCGCCGGGTGCGCGGAACGTGAACGCGCTCACCGCGCAGCGGCTCACCGACGCCGCGGGCGGCTCGACGTTCTACGACAACCGGGTGGACGTGCGCGGCGCCTAGGCCCGAGCGCTCGCCGGGCGTCCACGTTCCCGCCGGCGCAGGCCGCGGGGGCTTCCGCCTGGCCGGTGCCGCTGTCATCGGACGCTGACTCCCATCAAGGGCGGCAACTTGCCGCAGCATTTGCGTCAGCGGACCTGCTGGCGCAAGGGTAAGCCATCAACGCGAAATCATTGCGTCTTGCGGAGAATTGCTGGCCCTAACGGGTGCGCAACGAGCCTCTACTCGGCGGCCGGGAGGTCCTGTATTCTTGCGCGCGATCAACCCACAGGGGACGTGCACATGAACGAGTATCGCTACGACCACCGGACGGTCCAGGGGTTCATCCTCTCGGCCATCTTCTGGGGGGTCGTCGGCATCCTCATCGGGCTGCTCATCTCGGTGCAGATGTGGCTGCCCGCCGCGAACTTCCCGCCGTACCTCACCTTCGGCCGGCTGCGGCCCGTGCACACGAACGGCCTCGCGTTCGGGCTGGGCGTCGGCGCGATCTTCGGGCTGAGCTACTGGATCGTGATGCGGCTCTGCAAGCGGCCGCTCCTGTTCCCCCGGCTCGCGCGCGTCCAGCTCTGGCTCTTCAATGCCGGCATCGCGCTCGCGGCGCTCTCGCTCATGGCGGGGTACACGCAGTCGCTCGAGTACGCGGAGCTCGAGTGGCCGCTCGACGTCGCGATCGTCGTCCTGTGGGTGATGTTCGCCGTGAACGTCTTCGGGACGGTGCTGAAGCGGCGCGAGCAGCAGATGTACGTGTCGCTCTGGTACGTCATCGCGACGGTCATCGCCGTGGCCGTCCTCTACCTCGTGAACAACCTCGCCCTCCCGGTGAGCCTCACGAAGAGCTACCCGGTGTTCGCGGGCGTGAACTCCGCGAACGTGCAGTGGTGGTACGGGCACAACGCGGTCGGCTTCGTGTTCACGACGCCGATCCTGGCGATGTTCTACTACTTCCTCCCGAAGGCGACCGGGCTGCCGATCTGGAGCCACCGCCTGTCGATCGTGGCGTTCTGGTCGCTCGTGTTCGCGTACCTCTGGACCGGCGCGCACCACCTCGTCTACACGCCGCTGCCGGACTGGATCCAGACCCTCGCGATCGTGTTCACCCTGTTCCTCATCGCGCCGAGCTGGGGCTCGGTCGTGAACGGCTACTACACGGTGGGTCAGGACTGGTCGAAGATGCGGTCGAACTACCTGACCAAGTTCTTCATCCTCGGCATCACCTTCTACGGCCTGCAGACCGTGCAGGGCCCGACGCAGGCGCTCCGCGTCGTCTCGCAGCTCATCCACTTCACGGACTGGGTCCCCGGCCACGTGCACATGGGCACGATGGGCTGGGTGACGATGGTGATCACGGCGTCGGTCTACTACGTCATCCCGAAGATCTACGGGACCGAGATCCACTCGGTGAAGCTCGCGAACGTCCACTTCTGGCTGGTCCTCGTCGGCCAGCTCCTGTTCTCGATCACCATGTGGATCACCGGCATCCGTCAGGGCTGGATGTGGAAGGCGACCGACGCGCAGGGGAAGCTCGTCTACCGGAACTTCGTGGACACCGTGGCGGGCAACTACCCGTACTGGCACACGCGCACGCTCGCCGGGATCGTCTTCACCGTCGGCATGCTCTTCTTCGTCTACAACGTCCTCATGACCATCCGTAAAGGCAGGGCGCTCGAGCGGCAGGCCGCGCCCGCGACGCCGGCGGCCCACGTCACGGCGGCGTAGGAGCGGAGAAGACCATGGCCGGAAAGATCTACTCGAAGCCGCTCGCCTTCTCGATCGCCGCGACCCTCGCCGTGCTCGCGGGCTCGATCGTCATGATGGCCTACCCGATGCTGCGCTCGGACATGCACCCGAAGGTCGAGGGCCTCGTGCCGCTCGGCGCGCTCGAGCTCGCGGGGCGCGCCATCTACCAGCGCGAGGGCTGCGTGAACTGCCACACGCAGACCGTCCGCCCGCTCCAGAGCGAGGTGGTGCGCTACAAGGGCAACCGCGCCGCCGAGCCGTCGGGGCGCTACTCGCTCGCCGGCGAGTTCGCCTACGACCACCCGTTCCTGTGGGGCTCGAAGCGGACGGGCCCCGATCTCGCGTTCGAGGGGTGGCTGAAGAGCGCCGCCTGGCACGTGGCGCACTTCGAGAACCCGCAGTCGGTCGTGCCGAGGTCGAACATGCCGGCGTACGCGTTCCTGAAGGACGCCGCGGTGGACGGGGACGACCTCCGCGCGCACATGCGGACGCTCCGGCGCCTCGGCGTGCCGTACACCGACGCGGACCTCGAGGGCGCCGCGGCGGCGCTCCAGGGCAAGACCGAGATGGACGCGATCGTGGCGTACATGCTGTCGCTCGGGAAGGCGGTGGACCGGGGCGGAAAGGGTGGGCTCGAGCTCGACCTCGAGGAGAAGAACCCCGTCGCGACCGACGTCGCCGCGATCACGAAGGGGCGCCAGCTCTTCGACGCGCAGGGCTGCTCCGCCTGCCACGGCGACGAGGCGCAGGGGCAGGAGGGCGTCGCGCCGAGCCTCATCGACGACGCGTTCCTCGGCGCGAAGGGCGACCTGCCCGACGCGGCGTACTTCGGGATGATCAAGGGCGGCAGCGACGTGAAGCGGCAGCTCGGCCGGCCCGGGCTCGCGGACGGCGGCATGCAGCCGTTCGGGAGCGAGCTGTCCGACGAGGACATCTGGTCGATCGTCGCGTGGCTCCGGAACCAGAAGGCGCACGAGGCCTCCGAGGGGCACCACGACGACGCGGCGGAGCACGGGAACCGCTAGGGAGACGCCATGGCCGAACGGCAGCAGCTCGATCCGCAGTTCGACGACGATCTCTCCCAGCTCGAGGCGCCGAAGGAGACCGCGAACAAGCTCCCCGTCGGCTGGCTCGTCCTGTTCTGGGGCCTCGTCGTCTGGGGCGTCTGGTACGCGTGGTCGTTCACCCCGGGGCTCGGCGGCTGGTCCCAGGCGCAGGACCTCGAGGGCGGCGGGGCGTCGATGGGCCTGAACGTGCTCGCCACGCTCGCCTTCACCGTGATCCCCGCGACCGCGGCGGTCCTCCTCGTCGCCGCCCAGCGCCGGAAGGGGAAGAAGCAGGCATGAGCCCGGAGACCGCCTACTTCGTCTTCGGCCTCACGCTCTGCGCCGCGCTCGCCGGGATCGCGCTCTTCTACTACTCGCGCAAGCGCAAGCACACGGTGGAGCAGGCGAAGTACCGGATGCTGGAGGATGACGACGAGCGGTAGCTTCCAGCGGTGGCGCCGGCTCGCTCTCGCCGCCCAGGGGCTCCTCTGGCTCGGGCTGCCCTTCGTCTCCGTCGGGGGCGAGAGCGCGCTGCGCCTCGACGTGCCGGCCGGGCGGCTGCACGCCTTCGGAGCGTCGTTCGCGATCGACGAGGCGTTCGTGGTCCTCGCCGCGACGCTCCTCCTCACCGCCGCGTTCCTGCTCGTGACGCTCGTGCTGGGGCGGGTGTGGTGCGGCTGGTCCTGTCCGCAGACGCTCCTCGGCGAGCTCACCCGCCTCGTCGAGCCGGACCCCCGGCGGAAGCGCCCGCGCTGGCGGCGCCCGGCGGGGCTCGCGCTCGTCGCGCTCGCGTCCGCCCTCGTCGCGGCGAACCTGCTCTGGTACTTCGTGCCGCCCGGGGAGTTCTTCCGCAGGCTCGGCGCGGGCACGCTCGGGCCGGTGCTCGGCGGCGCCTGGCTCGCGATGGGCGGCGTCCTGTTCGCGGACCTCGTCTTCCTGCGCCAGACGTTCTGCGCCACGGTCTGCCCGTACGCGAAGCTGCAGGGCGTCCTCTTCGACCGGCACACGCTCGTCGTGGCGTACGACCGGCGCCGCGCCGCGGACTGCGTCGACTGCGGCGCGTGCGTGCGCGTGTGCCCGACCGGCATCGACATCCGCGACGGGCTGCAGATGGAGTGCATCGCCTGCGCCGCGTGCGTGGACGCGTGTGCGCCCATCATGGCGAAGCTCCGCCGCCCGCCGGATCTCGTCGGCTACTTCCTCGGCGAGCCCGGCACCCCGCGCAGGCTCGCGCGCCCGGGCGTCCTCGCGCTCGCCGGCGCGACCGCCGCCGCGCTCGCGCTCCTCGTCGCGGTCGTCGCGGGACGAGGGCTCGTGGACATGAACGCGCTCGCCGAGGCGGCGTTCGCGCCGCGGCGCGCCGCCGACGGGCGGGTCGTGAACGCCTTCAGCGTCGCGCTCGAGAACCACGGCCGCGCGCCCGTCACCGTCGGCCTCGCGCTCCGCGCCGGCGCCGCCGAGGTGGCCGTCCGCCCGGACGTCGTGGAGCTCGGCCCGGGCGAGCGGCGGCAGGTCCGGCTCGTCGCGAGCGCGCGCGGGCTCGACCGCGCGGGGCGCGTGCCGGCCGAGCTCGTCGCCGAGGTCCGCCGCGGCGGCGCGGCGGTCGAGCGCGACCGCCAGTCGGTCTCCCTCGTCGTCCCGGAGGTCAGGTGATCCACGCAACGAGGCTCGCGTTCGCGGGGGCGGTGGTCGCCGGGCTCGGCGCCGTCGTCGGGACGATCTGGATCGGCGCCCGCGTGAAGGAGGAGACGATCGTCGCCGACCCCTACGAGGAAGGGCTCCGCTACGACGCCGAGCGCCACGCGCGCGCGACGCTCGGCTGGGACGTGTCGCTCGCCGCGAAGCCGTCCTCGCCGGGCGAGGTGACGCTCCCGTTCGCCGTGGCGGACGGGCAGGGCAGGCCGGTCGCCGGGGCCGTCATCGCGGTGAGCGTGGCGCGGCTCGACACGAGCCGGGGGGTGGAGACCGTGGCGGCGCGGCCGGACGGGATCGGGCGGTATGCGGCGGAGGTGGACCTCCCCGCCGCCGGCCCGTGGCTCCTGCGGTTCGACGTGCGGCGCGGCGGCGACCGGGTGCGGATCGAGAAGGTCGTCCACGTCGGCGCGCCCACGGCGGACCCCCGGCGCGCCGCCGCAGGGGAGAGCGCGGCCCCCTGCGATCTGGGCCGGGGCCCCTGCACGCTCCCGCTCGACGGCGGCGGCGAGGTGACGCTCGAGCTCGGCCCGCGCCCGCTGCGCACCATGCGCACGCTCGCGGTCGCCGCCGAGGTGCGCGGCGCGCCGGGCGCCGCCGTGGAGGTCTCCTTCGCGATGAACGGGATGGAGATGGGCCGGAACGCGAGCGCGCTCGCGCCCGCGGGGGAGGGGCGCCACGCCGGGAAGGCGGTGCTCGTGCGCTGCCCGAGCGGGCGGAGGGACTGGACGGCGGAGGTCAGGGTGACCTCGCCGGAAGCGCCGGCGCGGACGGCGAGGTTCGAGCTCACGGTGGCCGAGTGACCGACGCCGTCGCGATGGCGTTCGTGACCGGCCTGCTCGGCGGGTTCGGCCACTGCATCGGGATGTGCGGGCCGCTCGTCGGCTCGTTCGCGCTCGCGAGCGGTGCGCTCGGACCGCGCCGCTCGCTGGCGGGGCAGCTCGCCTACCACGCGGGCCGGGTCACCACCTACGCGACGCTCGGCGCGGTGATGGGGCTCACGGGCTCGTTCGTGAACGTGGCGGGCAGGCTGGCCGGGCTGCAGGACGTCGTCGCCGTCGTCGCGGGCGTGCTCATGATCCTGGTCGGCCTCGGCGCGGCGGGCCTCTCGGGCGGGCTGAAGCGCCTGGAGGCGCGCGCGTCCGCCCGGGTCGTGCGGCTCGTGCGCGGGCTCCTCTCCGGCGGCGGCCCCGGGCGGCTCTACCCGACGGGCCTCGCGCTCGGGCTCCTCCCGTGCGGCCTCTCGTGGACCCTGTTCCTCGGCGCGGCGGGCACGGGCAGCCCGTCCGAGGGGCTCCTCCTCGCGCTCGCCTTCGGGCTCGGCACCGTCCCGGCCCTGCTCCTCGCCGGCGCCCTGGGGGCGCTCCTCGGCGCGCGCGCGCGGGGCGTCCTCTACCGGGCGGGCGGGCTCCTCGTCGCGGTGCTGGGCGGCGTGTTCGTCGCCCGCGGGCTCGGCCTGTGAAGCCGGTCTGCGACCACTGCCTGCTCGAGTTCCCCGAGCGCGAGGCGGTCCGCGTCGAGATCGCGGGGCGGGCGCACGTGTTCTGCTGCGGCGGCTGCCGCGGCGTCTTCGAGCTCGTGCACGCGGAGGGGCTCGGCGCCTACTACGACACGCGGCGGTGGGAGGGGCCGGGCGCGCCGGTGAGGCCGGACGGGCTCGAGGCGGACCTGCCCGCGTTCCGCGAGGCGGTCCGCCACGGCGAGGAGGGCGACGAGATCGAGGTCTACGTCGACGGCATCCGCTGCGCGTCGTGCGTGTGGCTGAACGAGCGGCTCCTCTCGCGGACGCCGGGCGTCACCTTCGCGCGCGTGAACTACGCGACCCACCGCGCGCGCGTGCGCTGGGATCCGGCGCGCGCCGGGCTCGAGACGGTGCTCGGCCGCATCCGCGCCGCGGGGTACCTCCCGAAGCCGTGGTCCGACACGGAGCAGGCGGCGGCGCAGCGGGCGGAGGCGAGGGATCTGCTCGTCCGGCTCGGCACCGCCGGGTTCCTCGCCTCGCAGCTCATGATCTACCAGGCGGCCCTCTACGCCGGGTACTTCCAGGGGATCGACGCGGGGACGCGCCGGCTCATGGAGTGGATCTCGCTCGGGCTCACGCTGCCGGTCTTCTTCTACGCGGGCGCGCCGTTCCTCCGCGCGACCGCGAGCGGGCTCCGCCACCTGCGCTTCAACATGGACTCGCTGGTCGTCTTCGGCTCCGGCGCGGCGCTCGTGTACTCCGTGTTCCAGATGCTCCGCGGAGGCGAGGTCTACTTCGACACCGCCGCGATGATCCCCACCCTCGTGCTCGTCGGCCGGTTCGTGGAGGCGAGCGCGAAGGGCCGGGCCTCCGAGGCGGTGGCGCGCCTCGCCCGGCTCGCGCCGCGCGAGGCGCGGCGCCTCGCGCGCGGCGCCGGCGGGTGGGAGGAGCCGCGGAGCGTCCCGGTCGCGGAGATCCGTCCGGGCGATCGCCTCGCGGTCGTGCCCGGCGAGCTGATCCCGCTCGACGGCACGGTCGTCGACGGCGCGTCGGAGGTGGACGAGTCGCTCGTCACGGGAGAGTCGCGGCCGGTCGCGAAGGCGCCCGGCGCGGCCGTGATCGGCGGGACGGTGAACGGGACGGGCGCCCTCGTCGTGGAGGTCACGCGCGTCGGGAAGGACACCGTCCTCGCCGGGATCGTCCGGGCCGTCGAGGAGGCGCAGGTCGCGAAGCCGCGCATCCAGGCGGTGGCGGACCGGGTCGTCGGCGTGTTCGTGCCGGCGATGCTCGTCCTCGCCGCGGGGACGCTCGTCTTCTGGCTGGCGCGCGGCGCGCCCGTGGACCGGGCGCTCATGACCGGCATCTCGGTGGTGGTGATCGCCTGCCCCTGCGCCCTCGGGCTCGCGACGCCGATCGCGGTCATCGTCTCCACCGGGCTCGCGACGCAGCGCGGGCTCCTCGTGAAGGGGGGAGACGTGGTCGAGCGCGCCGGGCGGGTGACGGACGTGCTGCTCGACAAGACGGGCACGGTCACGCGCGGCAGGCCGGTCTTGCGCGAGGTGGTCGTGGTGGACCCCGCGCTCGGGCGGGAGGCGGCGCTGGCGCTGGCGGCCGCGGTGGAGTCGCGCAGCGAGCACCACGTCGGCCGGGCGATCGTGGAGGCGGCAAGGGCGCTGCCCGAGGCCGCGGTCGAGGTGGAGGGGTTCCGGGCGGTGCCGGGGAGGGGAGTGGTGGCGCGGGTGCGGGAGATGGGCGGGTGGCCGACCCCGACCTCGACCCCGACCGACGCCGCTTCCATCCTCATCGGCAACCGCGCCCTCCTCGCCGACCACGGCGTCTCCCTCGGCGCGGACGCCGACACCCGCGCCCGGGGGCTCGAGGAGCGCGGCGAGACGGTGGCGTTCCTCGCGGTGCGGGGCGCGGTCGCCGCGCTCCTGTCGGTCGCCGACGTGGTGCGCGACGAGGCGCCCGAGGCGATCGCGCGCCTCCGGGCGCTGGGCGTCCGCGTCGCCCTCGTGAGCGGCGACACGCAGATCACGACCGGCGCCGTCGCGGCCGCGCTCGGGGTGGAGGCGATCGCCGAGGCGAGCCCGGTGGAGAAGCGCGCCGTGGTCGCCCGGCGCCAGGCGAAGGGCAGGCGCGTGCTCTTCGCGGGCGACGGTATCAACGACGCCCCCGCGCTCACGCAGGCCGACGTCGGAGCGGCGATGGGGCGCGGCACCGACGTGACGATGGAGAGCGCCGACGCGGTGCTCGTCCGCGACGACCTCCGGCTCGTCGCGGAGCTCGTCCGGCTCTCGCGCCGGACGCTGGCCGTCATCCGCCAGAACGTGTTCTGGGCCTTCTTCTACAACGCGGTCGCGATCCCGCTCGCCATGGCGGGCCTGCTCCACCCGATCGTGGCGGCCGGGGCGATGGCGGCGAGCTCGCTCTTCGTCGTGCTGAACTCGGTGCGCCTGCGCGGCGCGCTGGGCTAGAGAGTCCGCATGTCGATCGGCTTCCTCGTCGTCCTGTCGCTGGCGCTCGGGGTCGCCGCGTGGCTGTTCTTCATCTGGACGGTGAGGAGCGGGCAGTACGACGATCCCGAGGGGCCGAAGTACCGGATGCTCGACGACGACGAAGGAGAGAGGCCGCCGCCGTCCGAGGGCGGGGAGGCGCCGCGGCCGCCCCCCGGAGGCGGCGGCGGGTAGGGTCGCGCGGGCGAAACGCCCTCACGGGCGGCGTCGGGCGGCCGCGCCGAGCGCGCGGCCCGTCACGCCCTGCGGCTCGGCGGCGCGCGGCGCGAGCTCCGCGAGGACCGGCCGGTGGTCGGATCCGCCGCTGTCGTCGAGCGTCTCGGCCCGGATCGCGACGAGCGCCTCCGAGAAGAAGATGTGGTCGATGCGCACGAGCGGCACGGCGGGGACCGCGCCGAACGGGAGCCAGACGCGCGCCGGATACGTGAAGCCGAACCCGAACCCGCGATCGTCGTGGGCGCTGTGGAGCGCGCGCGTCACCATGCCGTAGAGCTGGGAGCGGTCCGGCGCGTTGAAGTCTCCTCCCAGGATCACGGGCCCCGTCTCCCGGAGCACGTCCTCCTGCAGGAGCGCCTCGATCTGCGAGTAACGGTCATGCCATCCGCCGCGGCGCAGCGGGTGGACGTTGTAGATGGCGATGGGACCCGCCGGGGAGCGCAGCACCGCTCGTTGCGCCTTGCCCTTCGTCCTCATGCTGCCGGACGCCTCCACGGGGTACCGGCTCACGATCCCTTGCAGGAGCTGCGGGTCGTACGCGACGTGGACCTCCGCGCCGCCGCGCGCCTCCCGGAGCGCCTCGACGACCCCCGCGAAGATCTTCGGCCGGATCTCCTGAACGAGGAGGAGATCCGGGCGCTGTCGATCGATGGCGCGCGCGATCCGCTGCACGTCCAGGTTCCTCGACCAGGTGTTGTAGCTCATCACCCGGAGGGAGAAGCCGGAGGGTGCCGGAGGGGCGGGCTTCGATCGGAACAGCGGCGCATGGGCGGCGGTGATGATGGCGATCGAGGCGCCCGCCACGGCCGCGAGGGCCCGGTGGTGCGTGAGCCACGCGGCGGCGGCGCCGGGTACGAGGACGGCAAGCAGCCACGGCATCACGTAGCCGGTGTAGCGGGTGACGAGGAACGCGTCGCCGAACGCGGGGCGCAGGGCGAGCCCGGCGAGGACGGTCGAGCCGAGGAGCCACCCTGCCATGACGAGGACCGGACGCATCTCGGCGCGTGAGGCCATCATCCGTCAGGGCTGCGGGGTGTCCACGCCGGACGATGGCGAGCGCGCCGGGAGCGCAGGGGCCGCGTCGGGACCCGCGGGGCGCCCGGAGACGCGCGCGACCTTCGGGAACGCCGTCTCGAGCCAGAGGAACTTGTGGATCGTGACGCGCGGAAGCTCCCGGTAGCCGAGGAGGCGATGAACCCACAGCGCCGGCAGGTTGCCGGCGTCGTAGTAGCCGTACGCCCTGCGCACGCCCGCGGCGCGGAGGTGGTGGAGCGCGCGCGACATGAAGTAGGTGGCCATGCCGCCGCCGCGCTCGTCCGCGGCGAGGTGCATGTCGAACATGTAGACGTCGTCCTCGCCGAGGTCTATCCCGAACCACCGGAGGTGCGGGTGGATCCCGCGCGTCCGGGCCGTGCGCCGGCCCACGTACCAGTAGTCGGCGATCACCTTCCTCCCGCGCGTCATCACGAGGGTCCGGTAGCCGCGCTCGAGGTAGCGCTTCACGCGCGCGCCGCGGCTTTCCTCCGGGTGGTCCAGCGCGAAGCGGTCCACGTTCTCCGGGCCGATCTCGAAGAGCTCGAGCCCGGGGCCGGGCGGCGCAGCGACGGGCTTCAGGGCGGAGAGGTCCTTCTCGATCGGGACCGCCTCCTCGCTGCGATGGAGCGCGAACCGGCAGGCCGCGGCGAGGCCGTGGTCGCGCGCGTACTCGCGGAACTGGAGGTACCGGAACCGCCAGGCGCTGGTCATTTCCGTTCGTCTTCCGGCGGGACGCGCGCGAGGACCTCCGTGCGGTCGCGCTGTGAGGGGCCGAGCGAGGCGTGCCGTGCGACCGGGAGCGAGGGGGCCATGGTCGTTCCCGAGGAGCGGCGAGCGCGTCAGTGGTGGCGGGCCACGAAGGACGCGATCGCCTCCACCGAAGAGAAGTTCTCGGGGAGAATCTCGCTCTCCCGGACCCGGATCGCGAAGGTCGACTCCAGGAAGCCGATGAGGTGCATGATCCCCATCGAGTCGATGACACCCCCGGTGATGAGGTCGTCCCGATCTCCGATCTGGAGGTGCTCGGAGGCCTTCATGAGCTCCCCCGTGATGAAGCCTCGGACCGCGTGACGCACCTCGCCTCCCGTCATCCGATTCTCCTCTTCATGCTCATTGCGTCGCCTCCGCGCCGGAGGCCGTGACTCCACCCTCGAGCCCGCCACGGGCGCGTGGAGCGGATGTTTGTTTCCGTCTCGCGTCCACGCCCGGCAAGCCCCCACTGCGGACGGTGCGCTTCGGGGCGCGGATGGCGCAGGCGCGGACCCGCCGGGGCCCGGCGGGCGCGCGTCGTCGCTGCCAGGTCGCTGCGGCGTCCCCTCGCACCACCCCCGCATCGTCGGAGCTCGTCGGCGTTCTTCCGCCTGGCCGCCGCCCCGCACCGCGAGCGCCTTCTCGGCACGGGCTCCACGGATGAGGGAGCAGCGGGTCGTCAACTCACCGGTACCACGAGCGAATTCCTGAGTGCGCATGCACTCAGGGGTTCGTTTGTACCCGTACGATAAGTTTACGGCTATGACATTCAGATCAGGTCATTTGCCAAAATCCTGAGCAATCTCCGCCATATTCGTACCTACTACCCTTTCGCGCCTACACGGCTGCCGTGGTCTCTACGGCCCCAGGACCACGGAGCAAGCAGCCGTGGAAAGCCCTGCTGGGTCTGCAGCTGAGCCGCCAAGAGGGATGAAAGGGAACGCCCGAATGCACAAGTTCTTCGCCGGACACGCTGCCTTGCTGACACTCGCTGGACTGCTCGCTCTCGTCGCCTGCGGCGGCGGGGATACGTCGTCACAGCCAGTGACGGCGACCCCGTCGGAGGTGTCCTTCGGCGAGGTGGACGTGGCTGGCGACGCGGCGCAGACGGTCACGCTCACCAACACCTCCGCCGCTCCGCTCACGATCACCGACGTGACCCCCACCGGGAAGTGGGCCATCACCTCCGGTCGGGCGCTGCCGGTGACGCTCGCCCCGGGCGAGCAGACGAGCCTGTTCGTGGAGCTCGCCCCCGTGACGTCGGGTGACGTCGCCGGCGCGATCTCTGTGAGCAGCTCCGCCCAGACCGGCTCGACCACGCTCGTCCGGTTCAACGGAAGGGGCGTGAAGTACGCGAACCAGCTGGACGCGGCACCGGGTGCGCTCGCGTTCCCGGACGTGCCGGTCGGGGCGATCGCCCAGCAGGTCGTCACGGTGACCAACTCCTCGAGCCGCCCCGCCCAGGTCACGAGCATCTCGGTGCTCGGCCGGGACGTCACCGCCAGCGGGCTCACGCTGCCCGCCACCATCGCGGCGGGGGAGAGCGCCACCCTCACGGTCGCGTTCGCCCCGAGCATCGCGGGCGCGGTGGCTGGCAGCGTGTCCATCAACGGCACCCAGCCGCGTCCGCTCGCCGTCGTGGAGTTCAGCGGGAACGGGCTGTCCCCGGCCGTGTCGCTCGGCACGACGCCGACCGCCCTGGACTTCCGGGACGTGACGATCGGGAGCTACAGCGCGCAGAGCGTCACGCTCACGAACCCCTCCAGCGCGCCGGTGACCGTGTCCGAGGTCGCGACGACCGGGACGGGGTTCACGGCTTCCAGCGGAAGCCTGCCCACCACCCTCGCGCCCGGCGCCGCTGCGACGGTGACGGTGAGGTTCACGCCCACCGCCAGCGGGCCGTCGAGCGGCAGGCTCGTCGTGAAGAGCGCGACCCAGGCGGATCCGCTCGCCGCCGTCGACTTCGCGGGCACCGGCGTCCCCGCCGCGAGCATCACGAGCGTGACGGTACGTGATACCGCCGTGGCCGCGGGGCAGACGGTTCAGCTCGTCGCCGACGTGGTCGTGGTCGGGACCATCGATCGCTCGGTCCGGTGGGCCGTGGAGAGCGGCTCCCTCGGCACGGTGGACGCCCAGACCGGCGTCTACACCGCGCCCGCGACCGGCGGCACGTACCGGGTCTCGGCGACGAGCGTCGCCGACCCGACCCGGAAGGCCACCGGCTCCGTGACGGTGTCCGCGCCGGTGGTCGCCCCGACGCCCGCGCCGTCCGGCCCGACGACCCCCGCGGACCCGAGCCTGCGGACCGTGGCGCAGTGGGAGAGCCTGTTCCTGCAGAGCTGGGACAGCGAGAACGTGAACACGTACCTCCCGCTGAGCACCTCGGGGAACAGCTGGAAGTACTACAACCTCGCGTACGGCATCGACGGCCTGACCGCGATGTTCGAGGCGACGGGGAACACGAAGTACCTCGATCGCGCGCTCCTCTACATCCACAACGTCATCGCCAGCGCCGTCCCCTCCTCGTCCCTGCCGAACAGCCAGTTCAAGGACGGCTACCTGGGCTGGGGGGCGTGGGATCACCCGTACGACACGAGCCTGGTCGGCGGCGAGTACCCGCTCACGGAGAGCTACTGCTTCAGGTACGTGACGAAGCTGCTCCGGGTCATGCGCAACAACCCGGCGGTCTACGCGGATCCCGGCTACCGGAAGACCTACGACGACGTCCTCGCGTTCACGAAGAAGAACATCTTCGAGAAGTGGGCAACCCGCGGTTCGGAGAACCTGTACCGCAGCAGGACCCACATGGCGTCCCACTGGGCGTTCATCGCGGCGGATCTCTGGGTGCTCAGCTCGGATCCCGCCGAGCGCGCGACGTACCGGACCGTGGTGGACAACGTCAACCTCCACCTGCCCAACTACTCCTCGTCGCTGCGGCAGCAGATGAAGCCCGCCGCCGGAGACCCGGGCGCGTACTTCTGGAGCGACGTCTGGGGCTCCAGCGCCGCCCCCGGGCAGGACGTCAGCCACGGCAACAACGTCATCGCCTACATCGTGGAGGCGCACGACCTCGGCATCGAGTGGACCGACGCCGACGTTCACGCGCTGTCGAAGACGCTCCTCGACCACATCTGGATCTCCACCTCGACCGGCTACCAGTACGGGCAGTACGTGGACGGCAGCGGCGCGGGGAACGGCTGGTTCAACGACGGCTTCTGCAAGCTCGGCCGCTACGACGTCGCCGTCCAGAAGCGGCTCGAGTCGCATCCGGTCGGGCAGGGCATGCAGCTCTACGGGAACGCGGCGCTGAACGCGAAGATCCTCAACGGTCGGTAGCGGCTCGCGGGTCGTCCTCGATCCGCGATGAGGGCCTCCAGCGGCTCCGGTCGCTGGAGGCCCTCGCGCGTTCAGGTCTGGGCGGCGCTCTCGTGCGGCCGGCGGCCGGCTCGCGGCGTGCCGACCAGCTCCTTCATCGACTCGAGATACCGCGCCGCGAGCGCCTGGCGAGCGGCGTTCGCCTCGACCCAGGCTCGCCCGTTGCGCCCCATCTCCGCGCACGCCACGGGATCGTCGGCGAGCCGCCGGATCGCCTCGGCGATCGCCCGCCCGTCCTCCGGGGGAACGAAGACCCCGGCGCGCGCGTCCGTGCACACCATCGCGCGCGCCACGCCGTCGATGGCGAGGAGCGTCGGGCGAGCACAGGCCATGTAGTCGAAGACCTTGTTCGGGTAGACGGTGCGGAAGGTCGGGTTGTCCTGCAGCACCGCGGCGCCGACGTCGCAGGCGTTGACGAACTCGGGCATGCGCGCCTTCGGCTGCTCTCCGCAGAAGACGATGTTCGTCAGGCCCTTCTCGCGAGCCGCGCGCTCGTGCCTGGCGCGCTCGGTGCCGTCTCCGACGGTCGCGATGAGGATGTCGGGGCGGTCCCGCAGCCGCTCCGCCGCGTCGACGAGCTGGCCGAGGGCGTTGGCCCTGCCGTGGGCGCCGGCGTACATGACGACGAAGCGATCGCCCCAGCCCTGCTCGCGGCGCACCGCATTCTCCCGGGGGCCCGGCCAGAACTGGTCGAGATCGGCGCCGTTCGGGACGCAGATGATCTTCTCGGCCGGGGCGAGGCCGCGGCGCAGGAGATCGTCGCGGAAGGCGGGGGTGAGCACGTTGATGCGGTCCGCCACCCGGCACGACCAGCGCTCGAGACGGTAGAGGAGGCGCGTCAAGACGGCCTTCTCGCGGAGCACGCCCGTCGTGACCGCGCTCTCGGGCCAGAGATCGCGGATCTCGAAGATGAGCCGCGCGCCGCGCGCCCTGGCTGCGAGCCAGCCCGGCACCGCCACCACGATCGGCGGCGAGGTGGCGATGACCACGTCGGGGCTTCCGGCGCGGAGCGCCGCCGTCGCGGCGGAGAACATGAAGGCGAAGAACCCCCACGCGCGCCCGAGATAGCCCTTGCCGTAGAGCTCCGGGACGTAGCAGCGCCAGACGTCGACCTTGCCGTCCCGCTCGCGGGTGTTCCAGCGCCCCTTGTACTGCTCGGGCACCTTGCCGGTGGAGTGCTGGATCGTCCCGGCCACGACCGTCACGTGGTGACCGGCCTCGGACCAGAGCCGCGAGAGCTCGTTGAAGCGCGACCCGCAGGCGCGCCCGGGCATGCCGTAGTACTGGTGGATGACGAGGATCCTCACGTTCCCCTCCCGTGCCTCACGCCGGCAGCCAGCCGGGGCGGCTCGCCCGGCCCGTCCGTCTCTCCGGCTCGTGTCCACGCGAGGCTCGCGATCACGCGGGCGATCCGTTCGCTCGCCTTCCCGTCCCAGAGGGCCGGGACGCGGCCCGGCCGGCTCCCTCCGTCGAGCGCGCGTGACGCCGCGGCGGCGATCGCCCCCGGGTCGGTGCCCACGAGCTCGTTCGTCCCCTCGGTGACGGTGATCGGGCGCTCGGTGTTCTCGCGGAGCGTGAGGCAGGGGATGCCCAGCGCCGTCGTCTCCTCCTGGAGACCGCCCGAGTCGGTGAGGACGAGCCTCGCCTGCGAGGTGAGCCCCAGGAAGTCGAGATAACCGAGCGGCTCGCAGAGGTGCAGTCCGCGCAGCGCCTCGACCCGCCCGCCGAGGCCGAACTCCTGGAGCCGGGCGCGCGTGCGCGGATGCACGGGGAACACGACGGGGAGCCGCCGCTGGACCTCCTCCAGGGCGTCGAAGATGCCCCGGAGCACCTCCGGATCGTCCACGTTCGAGGGCCGGTGGAGCGTCAGGACCGCGTAGTCGCCGGCCCGGACCCCCGCCCTCGAGAGCGCGCGCGTCTCGCGCGCCCTCGGCAGGTGCTCGAGCAACGAGTCGATCATCACGTTCCCGACGCGAAAGATCCGGGCCGGATCGACGCCCTCGTTCCGCAGGTTCTCGTCGCCGTCGGCCGAGGGCGTGAAGAGGACGTCGCAGAGGCGGTCGGTGACGATCCGGTTCACCTCCTCCGGCATCTCCAGGTCGAAGGACCGGAGCCCCGCCTCGACGTGCGCGCACGGGATGCGCAGCTTGGCGCAGTCGATCGCGCACGCCATCGTGGAGTTGACGTCGCCGGCGACCACGACGAGGTCGGGCCGCTCGTCCACGCACACGCGCTCGAACGCCACCATGACCCTCGCGGTCTGCTCCGCGTGCGAGCCCGAGCCCACTCCGAGGTGGAGGTCGGGCTCGGGGAGCCCCAGGTCGGAGAAGAACACGTCCGACATCGCCGCGTCGTAGTGCTGGCCGGTGTGGACGAGCCGCTGATCGGCGAACCCCGCGCCGGCGATCGCCCGCATCACGGGCGCGATCTTCATGAAGTTCGGCCGCGCCCCGACGACGTGCAGGATCTTTCTTCGTTCGCGCATGGTCCTCATCTCTACGCCGCGTCCGATCACGGACCGGCTCGGGAGGCGAGCTCCGCCCGGAGTGATGGCGGCCCGGCGGCGACCGGGGCCGCCGCCGGCGGCTGGACGCTGGACAGCAGGAGGAACGCGAACAGCGCCCGGCTGTCGAACAGGTCGCCGCTGAACTGCGCCGCGACGAGCATGAAGGCGAACCCCGCGAGCGCGGAGCCGTCCGGCCGGCGCTCCCCCCGGAGGGAGGCGACGGCGCCCGCCCCGAACGTCAGCGAGAGCAGCGCCACGCCGAGGATCCCGGCCTCGCAGAACGCCTCCAGGAACAGGTTGTGGGGGTACACCCCGAGCCGCCGCCCGGAGAACGCGGCGAGCCCGTCGCCGAACACCGGCTCCTTGAGCGCGAGCTGGTAGGCGGAGCGGTAGAGCCGGGTCCGTCCGGACGTGTACTGCTCCTGCAGCAGCAGCTGGTTGACGCGGCGCTCGTAGGTCTCGAGCGCCGCCGCGCCGATGGGCGAGTAGGTGGCGGTGATCGCGAACACCACCGCGGCGAGCACGAAGCCGGGCACGAGGCGCCTCGCGTTCCGCAGCTCCGACACGAGGAACACGCCGACCCCGAGGACGAGCGCGATGAGCCCCCCGCGTGAGCCGCTCAGCATCACGAGCACGAGCGAGATCGCGGCGATCGGCATGAACAGCCAGGAGCGGCCGTGGCGCCTCCAGAAGAACAGCGCCGCCAGCGCGAGGTAGCCCATGAGCCGCGCGAAGGAGTTCGGCCCGCCGCCCATCACGGACAGGCGCTCCCCGACCGCGCCAGAGGTGACGAGACGCACCAGCGCGACCGTCGCCAGGAGCCCGGCCACCGCCAGCACGCCCGCCCACATCCAGCGCAGCACCCGCCCCGAGTCGTCGCTCCAGAGCGCCCGGGCGAGGCCGAAGGTGGCCGCCGCGACGAGCACGACCTCGTACAGCTTGACGGCGGCGAGCGCGGGGTCCGGAGCCCACGCGGCCGTGGCCACCCAGTACGTGAAGAACACGAAGAGGGCCGGGACGGTCAGCCCTCCGCGGCCGCGCGCCCCCGCCGACGGCTGGGCCTTCGCCATGAGCGACACGCACACGAGCAGCAGCACCACCCAGAAGCGAACCTCGGTGTAGAACGGGTGCTCCGTGGCGGCGTCGCCGAGGCGGGAGAGCGTCCAGCGACCGACGAGCAGGTACACCGCGGTGAGCACGCCGCACGCGGCGGCAGCGAGCCTCGAGGTGCCAGGCGTGCCCGTCATGCCGCCGACCGGAGGTCCCGCAGCGCGACGCGGGTCGCCCAGGCGTTCCCCGCCACCTGGACGGCGGCCCCGCAGCACATCGCGACCGCCGCGCCCATGTTGCCGTGGCGCGGCACCAGCACGGCGCAGGCGAGCGCCGACACGATCGCGCTGGCGGCCAGGATGAGCGGCTGGATCCGGAGCGCGCGCAGCGCGGTCATGGCGTACTGGAGCAGCACGGCCGCGTAGCCCATGACGGCGGCGAGGATGAGGACGAGCAGCACGTACGCCTGCGTGGCGTACTCCGGGCGGTAGAGCGCCGCGAGCAGGGGCCGGCCCAGGAGCGCGACGACCGCGAGCGCGACGGCGCCGACGCCCGAGACGAGCCCGATCATCCGCAGGAGGAGGCGACGGAAGCGCCGCCCCTCGCCGCTCGCGTGGTACGACGCCAGCCGGGGGCTCGCGGACTCGCCGAGGGCCGTCATGAAGCGCGCCCCGATGATCATGAGGTACCCGGCCGCCGCGAAGAAGCCGAGCTCTCGCGCCCCGAGCAGCCGCTCGACGAAGAGGCGCGGGATGTTCGTCAGGAGCGACGACAGGAGCGCGGCGAACCCGAGCGGCAGCGCCATCCGGGAGAGCGTGCGCAACGCCGGCCACCGCCAGCGGGCGCGCAGCGGGCCGCCGTGCACGGCCCTCGCGAGCCGGTTGGCCTGGGGGATGTCGTAGAGCACCAGCACGGCGATCCAGGCGGCGGCCACGCCGACCACGGCCCACGTCAGGGACCGTCCGAAGCGGAGGCCGGCCGCGAGCCCGGCGAGCGACGACAGCCCCTTCACCATGTGGGAGCGGGAGATGAGGCTCATCCGCTCGTGGCGCTGCATGAACCCGAAGTACACGTCGCTCAGGGACTCCGCGCTCTTGGCCGCGGCGACGGTCACGATCGCGATCCCGGTGGCGCCGGGGTACACGACCACCGCCAGCGTCACGAGCAGCGCGACCGCCAGGGACAGCGAGAGCAGGCGGAGGGCGAGGTAGTCGCCGAAGCCGTAGGCCTCGCGCGCGTCGGTCGCCTGCACGCCGCGCAGGTTCAGGTTCGCGGCCATGATCACGGGGGCGGTCACCGCGAAGGCCAGCGCGAACTGGCCGACCATCTCGGGCGTCCCGAGCTTCGCGATCACGATCAGCATCGCCCACTGGCAGCCGCCGTAGACGCCGTTGCCGGCGAGGGTCCACAGCACGTTTCGCCGGAGGCTCATGCGGGCCCGGGGCACCGCCACGGCGGGCGCGGCCTGCTCCGGGGGGAGGGCGACGACGTGCGGTGCCGGCCGCCCGGACTCCGGCGCGTCCCGGCGCTCGACCGAGCGAGTGCCCGAGGTCATGCGCGTGTCCCCGGGGCTCGGGTCACGCTCGGTGCATGGGGAGCGCGTCCGCCGGGGGGCGTGCTGCCCGGCGTGCCGGAGACGAGCCGGGCGTGGATGGAGACGGGCGGCATGGGTCCTCGCGGCTGGCCCGAACTCGACGAGACCGCACCGCCGACGATCTGGGCGCGGCAGGCGAACGGCAATGAGCGCGAATGGGGCGGCGAGGAGGCGAGCTCGAGCGGGGCGACCGCTTCGGGCGGATCGCGCGCGGAAGCCCGGCCGCCGCGGAGCGCCGCTGGGCCGCGGTCCGCGGTCCGGTCCCATGATGGCTCGTGTAAGGGGAGGGCTCCGGCAATACCGTCAAGTGCCGCGCAAGGGAACGCCGGGTGGAACAGGGCTCGCGCCCTCGCCTCCAGCGGCCGGTTCACCACGGCAGGGAGCCCGTCCTGAACGTGAGCAGGGGCATCGCGCTGAAGGTGAAGCGGGCGCTCGACGTCTGCGGAGCCGGGGTGGGGCTCGTGCTCGCCTCGCCGGTCCTCGCGGTCGCCGGAGCCGCGATCCTCGTCACGCAGGGGCGCCCCATCCTGTTCCGTCAGGCTCGGCCGGGGCTCGGCGGCGCGCCCTTCACGATCTACAAGCTCCGGACGATGCGCCCTCCGCGCGCGGACGAGGTCTGGTACCAGACGGACGCGCAGCGGGTGACCCGCCTCGGACGCTTCCTGCGCGCCACCAGCCTGGACGAGCTCCCCGAGTTCTGGAACGTCCTCCGAGGCGAGATGAGCCTCGTGGGGCCCAGGCCCCTGCTCGTCGAGTACCTGGACCAGTACACGCCGGACGAGCGGCGCCGGCACGACGTGCGCCCGGGGGTCACGGGGTGGGCGGCCGTCAACGGCCGCCATGCGCTCAAGTTCAAGGAGCGGCTCGCGCTCGACGTCTGGTACGTCGACCACTGGAGCCTCCGGCTCGACCTCCGGATCCTCGCGCTGACGGTGTATCAGGTGCTGCGCCGCTCGGACGTCCACGAGACTCAGGACATCGCCGAGATCGGGTTCCCGCTCCCAGGAACGGTCCGCACGAGCGGCGCTCCCGCGGGCGGCGAGCCCGCCGCCGCGCGCGCGCAGCCCGGGATGCAGGCGGGCGGGCGCAGCGCCCCGGGCGCGGAAGGTGGCCGCGGGTGAGGTTCCGGGTCCTCGACGCAGCAGACGCGGGCGACGTCGCCGCCTGGCTCGCGATCTGGAGCGCCTGGCCGGCCAAGGAGGTCGTGACTCGCCCCGAATACGCGCAGCTGTTCGCGCGGCCCGGGGATCGCGCCGTGTGCGTGGTGGGGGAGGACGAGGGTGGCGCCATCCTGTTCCCGCTCATCCTCCGGCCGCTCGCCCTCGAGCCCTGGGCGCGCCGGGGGGAGCTGCGCCGGGACGCGATCACGCCCTATGGCTACGGGGGGCCCTTCGTGTGCGGCGGCGGAGTGCGGGATCAGGCCGCGTTCTGGGCCGCGTACGGAGAGTGGTGCCGCGACGAGCGGATCGTCACGACCTTCGCCCGCCTGTCGCTGTTCGCGGAGCAGCTCGCCCCCATGCCGGGTCGGGTCGAGGTGAGATCGCAGAACGTGGTCGTGCGCCTCGACGGCGGCAGCGAGGGCCTGTGGCGCAACTACGAGTCGAAGGTGCGCAAGTGGGTGCGGCTCGCGGAGGCCGCCGGCGTGACGGTCGAGGTCGACCGCGACGGCAGCGGGCTCGACGCGTTCTTCGAGGTGTACACGCACACCATGCAGCGGCGGCGCGCGGACGAGTTCTACTTCTTCCCTCGGTCGTTCTTCGAGTCGATCGTGACGCGGCTCGGCGGCCGCTTCGTCTTCTTCCACGCGCGCGCCGGGGGGAAGGTGGTCTCCTCGGACCTCGTGCTCTGCGCGGACGAGCACGTGTACTACTTCCTCGGCGGCACGCTCGAGGAGGCGTTCGCGCTCGGACCGAGCTACCTCGTCAAGCACCGGATCGCCGAGTGGTCGATGGGCGAGGGGAAGCGCCGGTACGTGCTCGGCGGCGGGCACGAGCCGGACGACGGGCTGTACCGGTACAAGCGGGCCTTCGACCGGCGCGGAGCGGTGCCTTTTCGCGTCGCCGCGCTCGTCCACGACGAGGTCGCCTGCCGCGAGCTCGCCGACGCTCGCGCGGCGCACGCCTCACGCGAGGGGAAGCCCTGGCGCCCGAGGACCGGCTTCTTCCCTGCGTACCGCGCCTGACGCGCACGGAGAGGCGAAGAGGGTTCGCGCCCACCGGCACGACTTCCGGGCGCTGGCGAGGTGGAAGGTGGTCGACATGCCAGCTTCGTCGTCGCTCGACAGAGTCCGCCTGGTCGTGTCCAGCCTGGGGTTCACCGTCCCGCTGGTGTACCTGCTGAAGCGCGTCGCCTATCAGGATCACTTCTATCATCTGAGAGCGCCGATGGGACGCCTTCGCTTCCCTCGGCTGCGCTCCGACATTCGCTGCGAGCTGGCGACCGAGGCGGACCTCGACGAGATCGTGAGAGGTCTCGGAGCGCTCGACCTGGCCTCCCGCAAGGAGGTCGTCGCCCGCGTCCTCTTCCATCGGGCCGGGTTCTCCAGCTGCTACATCGGGCGGAGCCCGCAGAACGAGCTCGTCTCGATGCAGTGGTTGCTCCGCCCGCAGGACAACGCGCTGCTGGAGCGGCAGCGCCGGCGCCTCTACTACCCGCTGCGGAGCGACGAGGCCATGGTCGAGAACATCTTCATCTTCCCCCGGTTCAGGGGGCTGTCGGTGTTCCCCACCGTGAACCACTTCGTGCTCGACCTCGCGAAGCGCGAGGGGTTCCGCGCCTGCAACGCCTACATCCGCAAGGACAACGTCCCGTCGCTCAACGCGTTCATGGGGCTGGGCTTCCAGATCCAGAAGCTGCTCACGGGCTACAACCTGGCGGGGCTCTCGTGGAGGAACCTGTGAGCGTGCCGGCTGTTCGAACGGTGGCTGCGCCCCCGCCCCTGCCCGCCGGGTCCCGTGCGCCGCCGCGAGCGGCTTCGCCGCTTCCGCGGCGTCCCTCACGCCGCTGAGACGTCCCCGCTCGTGAACGACGTCGGGCCGTTCGCCTGCCGCTTCCGCGCGACGAAGGAGGCGATCCGCTCGATGGACTCGAGGTTGTCGGGCGTCGTCTCGTCGTCGCGGACGCGGATGCCGAACTCCTCCTCGACGAAGGCGATGATCTCGAGCACCCCGGTGGAGTCCACCAATCCGCTCGTGACCAGGAGGGCGTCGTCGGCGAGCTCCGCCGGATCGCTCACGTAGAAGTTCTCGAGGATGAACGCCCTGATGCGTTGCTGGACCGTCACCTCACACCCCCGCTGCCATGCCCGATCCGGGCCGGCCGCACGCTCCGGACAACCTGTCGACGAACGTCCGGAACTCCACCCCCGGCGCCCGCGAAGGCACCTGCCGGATGAGTTGCTCATGGAGCAGCGCCGTCGAAAGCACGCCGACGAGGGCCATGTTGTCGAAATTGGAGAGCTGCCCGCCGGCCGCCGACGCCTGGCACTTGCGCCACAGGCGCGCGACCGCGCCGCGATCGAAGACGCCGGCGTCCCCGACTGCCCGCTCGCTCGTCAGGTCCTCGATCCAGCCCGGAGCGCCGGGGCCCACGAAGGCCTGCGCGTCGGGAGCGCGATAGGGCTGCTTGGATCGCTCGACGACTCCGTCCGGGACGAGGCCTCGCGCGACACGCTTCAGGACGTGCTTCTCGTCGAGGCCGCGCAGCTTGAACGCGTCGGGCAGCCCGTTCGCGAGCTCCACCACGTGGGCGTCGAGGAACGGGAACCGGCCCTCGATCGAGTGGGCCATGAGCATCCGGTCGCCCTGCGACGAGAGCAGGTAGCCGGAGAGGAGGGTCCGCGCCTCCAGATATTGATCCTGGGCCAGGGAAGACCAGCGGGGGAACTCGGCGGGAACCGAGGCGAGCAGCCGCTCCACGACGTCCACGCGCCGCAGCCGATCTCGCAGCTCGGCGCTGAAGAGCCGCTGCAGGGCCGCCGCGCTCTGCCAGCGCGGCTGGTGCGCGAAGCCGGGTGTGTCCCACTGGGCTCGCCCGCGCCCGAAGAACTCTCGGGCAAGGGTTCGCTGCGAGACCGGTGAACGGACCAGGTAGGGGTAGAGCCGCTCGAGCAGGCGCGGGCGCAGCGCCGACTCGGGCTGGCGACCCCAGAAGCGCCGGATCTTTCCCTCCCGGAAGAGGTCGTACCCGGCGAACATCTCGTCGGCGCCCTCGCCGGTCAGGACCACCTTGATGCCCGCCTCTCGCACCTGCCGCGAGAGCAGGAAGAGCGGCGCCGGACCGGTGCGGAGCAGCGGACGCTCCGCGTGCGCGACCACCGCGGGGAACGCCGCGCGGATGTCCTCGCGGCTGACGACGAGCTCGTGGTGCTCGCTCTCGAGGCGCTCCGCGACGGCGCGCTGGTAGGGCGTCTCGTCGAACTCGAGATCCTCGAACCGCACCGAGAACGTGCAGAACCTCCCGCCGCTCACGCGGCGTCCCAGCGCGGCGACGAGCGAGCTGTCGAGGCCGCCGGAGAGGTAGCTCCCCACCGGCACGTCGGCGCGCAGCATGCGCAGGCGCACGGCGTCCTCGAGCGCCGCGCGGACGCGCTCCGCGGCCTCGCCGGGCGAGCTCGCCGGCGCGGCCCCCTCGGCGTAGCGGGGCGTCCAGAACGCCCGGTCCACCGTGCCCCGCCGCGAGATCCTGCGCACGTGACCCGGCTCGAGCTCCGTGACCCCCTGGAACACGGACTGGGGGGGCACCACGGTCCAGAAGGTGAACGTCTCGGCGAGGCCCACGGGGTCGAACGCGCGCGTGAGCGCGGGAGCGCCGGCGAAGATCGCCTTCACCTCGCTCGCGAACCACAGCCGGCCGCCGTGCTCGCACAGGTACAGCGGGCGGACCCCGAGCCGGTCGCGGGCGAGGATCAGCGTCTCCTCCGCCGAGTCCCAGAGCGCGATGGCGAACTGTCCGTTGAAGCGCTCGAAGGCCTGCTCGGCCCACGACTCGTACGCGTGGACGATGACCTCCGTGTCGCTCCGGGTCCGGAAGCGGTGCCCCAGCGCCTCGAGCTCCGCGCGCAGCTCGACGTAGTTGAAGATCTCTCCGTTGAACGTCACCCACAGCGATCCGTCCTCGTTGCAGAGCGGCTGCTGCCCGGTGAGGAGATCGATGACCGAGAGCCGCGCGTGGCCCAGGCCCGCGTGCGCGTCCCGATACAGGCCGAACTCGTCCGGCCCGCGATGGCGCAGGGCGGAGACCATGGCCGTGAGCTCGTCGAGCGACTGCGGAGGCAGGCCTTCGCGCAGCGCCACGAAGCCGGCGATCCCGCACATCCCTACGGCCCCCGGCGGTCGTCCGCGAGCAGCGGAGCCTGGTGCAGGTACCGGCTCGCCCGGCGCTTCGCCTCGATGTCCCGGTAGACCCGCTCCACCTGCTCGGCGGTGAGCCCGGTGACGGCGCCGACCTCCGCGGGCGCCGTGCCGTGGTCGTGCGCCCAGAGGCACAGATCCATGTCGGCGTAAGGCAACGCGAAGTAGAACTCCTCCTGGGTCTGGGCGAGGGAGAAGGTGTCCGTGGTGGGCGGTCGGCTGCGGACCTCCGCCGGCACCCCGAGGTGCTCGGCGAGCGCGTAGACCTGGGTCTTGTACAGGTGCGCGATGGGCTTCAGGTCGGCGGCGCCGTCCCCCTGCTTCACGAAGAAGCCCTGGTCGTACTCCAGGCGATTCGGGGTGCCCACCACCGCGAAGTTCAGGCGATCCGCGTGGTAGTACTCCACCATCGCGCGCACCCGCTGCTTGAAGTTCGTGGCGGCCACGAGCTGCAGGTAGGCGGCGGGCGGCATCCGCGAGCTCCGCTGCATCCCGCGCGGGTCCGCGACCGTCAGCGTCGTGACGTTGAGGCGATCGCCCTCGAGCAGGGAAGGCAGCGTGAGCTTGCACTGCCATCCGGGCCCGTACTCGGGGTAGACGGCCCGGATCGCCTCGAGCTGCCGCTCGTAGCAGCCGAGCGCCTCCAGGGCGGGGCCGACGTCCTCGACGACGTGGCGGATCCCCAGGCGGTCCGCCACCATCGCGCCGAGCCTGAGGGCGTCGCCCGAGGAGTCGCGCTCCGGCATCAGCAGCCCGACCACGCGATCCGGGCCGAGGGCGCGCGTGCACAGCGTCGCCACCACGGAGCTGTCGACCCCGCCCGACAGGCCCACGACGGCGCCCCGCCGGCGCAGCGACCCGAGGACCTGCTCCCGCAGGGTCGTCTGGATCTGCTCGGCGACACCGGCAGGGTCGATCCGCAGCACGTCTCGCGAGAACATCGTGCGGTCGAGAATAATCACGACGGGTTCGGCGACATGTCCCGGGCATCGGGGGAATGCGATCGCAATCCTGGGGCGCGCGGCGCGATGTCCCCGAGCGCCTCGGGCGAGCACGGGACTCCTCGCGAGGCGTGCACGCGAGCCGTTCCGGTGCACACGTTGGGACGCGTACGTACGCGGCGCGCGACGCGCTCGCGTCCGCGACGGAGGCCCGGTGGAATCCTCGCTCCTGCACGAGTGGCTCTTCTCGCACGCCGAGCGCCAGCCCGACGCGCCGGCGATCGCCACCCCCGCGGTGCGCCTCACCTACGGCGACCTCGCTGCGCGCGTGCGGGCCCTCGCGGGTCACCTCGCGGCGAACGGCGTCGGGCCGCACGATCGGGTCGTCCTCGCGCTGCCCAACACCCCCGCCACGGTCGTCGCGGGGCTCGCGGTGAACATGCTCGGCGGGACGTGCGTCGAGGTGAACCGGGAGTTCGGCGCCGAGGTGCTCTCGGGCGTAGTGGCGCAGAGCCGTGCCCGGCACGCGGTCGTCTGGGGCCGCGACGCGCGCCTCTGGGGGCAGGTGCTCGCGCAGGGACGGCTCGAGCACCTCTGGGTGCTGCAGGGCGACGCGACCCGAACGGTTCCGGACGGGCTGCGCGGCGCGCCGGTGTCCCTCGTCCTCGAGGACGGCAGCGTCGAGCCCGCGCCGTCGCCGCCGCGGGCCGAGCCGCGCGCCGACTGGCCCGCGCTCATCCTCTACACCTCGGGCAGCACGGGGAGGCCACGCGGGGTCGTGCAGACGTTCCGGAACGTCGACGCGAACACCCGCTCGATCGTGCAGTACCTCCGGCTGTGCGCCGACGATCGCGCGCTGCTCGTCCTGCCGCTCTACTACTGCTACGGCCGCAGCGTGCTGCAGACGCACCTGTTCGCGGGCGGCTCGGTGTTCCTCGACAATCGCTTCGCCTTCCCGCGCGTGGTCCTGGAGTCCCTCGCGTCGGAGGGGTGCACGGGGTTCGCCGGCGTCCCGCTCACGTTCGAGATCGTCCGCAGGCAGGTGGACGTCTCGTCCATGGCGTTCCCGCGGCTGCGCTACCTCACGCAGGCCGGGGGCGCCATGGCGCCCGACACGATCGCCTGGGTGCGCGAGGCCTTTCGACCCGCGGAGCTGTTCGTCATGTACGGCCAGACGGAGGCGACGGCGCGGCTCGCCTACCTCCCGCCCGACCGCGCGGAGGAGAAGAAGGGCTCCATCGGCGTCCCCATCCCCGGCGTCGAGCTCCGCGTCGTGGACGACGCGGGCCGCGAGCTGCCGCCTGGAGCGGTGGGCCACCTCGTGGCGCGCGGCGACAACGTGACCCAGGGCTACCTCGACGAGCCCGCCGAGACCGCGGCCATCCTCCGCGACGGGTGGCTCTGGACGGGTGACCTCGCGCTGCGCGACGCCGACGGCTTCCTCTTCCACCAGGGGCGCTCGAAGGAGATCCTCAAGATCGGCGGTCACCGGGTGAGCCCCGTGGAGATCGAGCACGTCATCGCGACCCACCCCGCGGTCGCGGAGGCGGCCGTCATCGGCGTGAAGCAGGACCTGATGGGCGAGGTCGCCGCTGCGTTCGTCGTCGGTCGCCCCGGCAACACGCCCAGCGAGGCGGACCTGCGCCGGCACTGCCGCGAGCAGCTGCCGCCTTACAAGGTCCCCGCCACGTTCACGTGGGTGGAGGCGTTGCCTCGGAACGAGGCGGGCAAGCTCCTGCGGACGGAGCTCGCCGCGCGCCACGCCGCGGGCTGAGGGCGGGGTCGCGCGACGGGGGAGGGCGAGCGGATGACGCGGACGTACCTGTCGGTGCCGCACATGGGACGCAGCGAGGAGCGCTACGTGCGCGAGGCGTTCGCCTCGAACTGGCTCTCCACCGTCGGCCCGAACCTCGACGCCTTCGAGCGCGCGTTCGCGGAGCGCATCGGGCGGCCCGCGGTGGCGCTCGCGAGCGGCACCGCCGCCATGCACCTCGGCCTGCGGCTCCTCGGGGTCGCGCCCGGCGACGAGGTGCTCGTCTCGGACTTCACGTTCGTCGCGAGCGTGAACCCCATCCGCTACCTCGGCGCCACGCCCGTGTTCGTGGACAGCGATCCCGCGACCTGGATGATGAGCCCGGCGCTCCTCGCCGAGGCGCTCGAGGACCGCGCCCGCCGAGGGAGGCCGCCGCGGGCGGTCGTGGTGGTCCACCTCTACGGCCAGTGCGCCGACCTCGCGCCGATCCTGGAGGCGTGCCGCGCGCACGGCGTGCCGCTGCTCGAGGACGCCGCCGAGGCGCTCGGGGCGACGTACCACGGGGCGCCCGCGGGGTCGTTCGGCGACGTCGCCGCGTTCTCGTTCAACGGGAACAAGATCATCACCACGACGGGCGGCGGGATGCTCGTCGCCGCGCGACGGGACTGGGTCGACCGCGCGCGGTTCTGGTCCACGCAGGCGCGCGAGCCGGGCGCCGCGTACCACCACACGGAGGTGGGCCACAACTACCGGCTCTCGAACGTGCTGGCGGGGATCGGTCGAGGCCAGCTCGAGGTGCTCGACGAGCGGGTGGCCCAGCGCCGCGCCGTCGCGTTCCGCTACCGCGACGCCTTCGCGGATCTGCCCGGCATCGGGCTCATGCCGCAGGCGCCGTACGGCCTGCACACGAACTGGCTCTCCTGCTTCCTCGTCGCGCCGCGCGCGTTCGGCGCCTCCCGGGACGACCTGCTGCGTGCCCTCGAGGCGCGGGACATCGAGGCACGGCCGCTCTGGAAGCCGATGCACCTCCAGCCCCTCTACCGTACGTGCGAGCGGTACGGCGGCGAGGTCGCCGCCGCGCTGTTCGAGCACGGGCTGTGCCTGCCGAGCTCGAGCAGCCTCTCGCGCCAGGAGCAGGACCGGGTCGTCGAGGTCGTCCGCTCGGTCGCACGCCCCACCCTCGGTCAACACGAGACCCCCTGGGGCGCCTTCGCGTGAGGTGCGTCGTGCCCAGCTTCGCTCCGCCGCCGAGCGGCCTAGAGGAGGCTTCCATGCAACAGCTCCGGGAACGGATCCGATCGCGCACCGCGGTCGTGGGCGTGATCGGCCAGGGGTACGTCGGGCTGCCGCTCGCGCTCGTCTTCCGCGAGGCGGGCTTCCCGGTGATCGGGCTCGACGTCGACTCGGCCAAGGTCGAGGCGCTCTCCCGCGGCGAGTGCTACATCCGCCACATCGGCCCGGAGCGCGTCCGCGCGGCCGTGGCGAGCGGCGGGTTCACCCCCACGACCGACTTCGGCCGGCTCGCCGACTGCGACGCCATCCTCATCTGCGTGCCCACCCCGCTCGGCCGCCACCGCGAGCCGGACAACTCGTTCATCCACGCGACGGCCCGGCAGATCGCGCCCAGGCTCCGGCGGGGACAGCTCGTCGTGCTCGAGTCGACCACCTACCCAGGCACCACCGACGAGGAGGTGCGTCCGATCCTGGAGGAGAGCGGCCTCCGCACCCCCGAGGACTTCCTGCTCGCCTTCTCGCCCGAGCGGGAGGACCCGGGCCGGAGCGACTTCACCACGAAGACCATCCCGAAGGTCGTCGGCGGCGTGAACCCCGCGTCCACGGAGATCGCGGCGGCGCTGTACGCGGGGGCGCTGGATCGGGTGGTCCCGGTGCGGGGCGCGCGCGTGGCGGAGTCCACGAAGCTCCTGGAGAACGTCTTCCGGTCGGTGAACATCGCGCTCGTGAACGAGCTGAAGGTCATCTTCGAGCACATGGGCATCGACGTGTGGGAGGTGATCCGGGCCGCGTCCACCAAGCCCTTCGGCTACATGCCCTTCCACCCGGGCCCGGGGCTGGGCGGCCACTGCATCCCCCTCGATCCGTTCTACCTCGCGTGGAAGGCGGCCGAGCACGGTGAGTGGGCGCGGTTCATCGAGCTCGCCGGGGAGATCAACTCGCGCATGCCGCGGTACGTGGTGGAGCGGATCGCGGAGGCCCTGAACGAGGACGGGAAGGCGCTCCGGGGCTCCGCCGTGCTCGTCCTCGGGCTCGCCTACAAGGCGAACATCGACGACGATCGCGAGTCCCCCTCGTACGAGATCCTGGAGCTGCTCCAGGAGCGCGGCGCGCGCGTGGCGTACTGCGATCCGCACTTCCCCACGGCGCGCAAGGTGCGGAAGCACGATCTCGGGCTCCGCTCGGTCCGGTGCGACGCGGCGACGTTCGCGAGCCACGACGCGGTCGTGGTCTCGACCGCGCACGACGTGTTCAAGGACCCCGCGCTCTACGAGGGGGTGCGCCTCGTCGTGGACACCCGGAACGCCGTCGCGCCGCTGTTCACGGGGCGCGAGGGCCCGCGCATCGTACGCGCGTGAGGACCGACGTCCACGCGCCGCCGGATGGGCCCGGACGCCCTCGCCTCCACGGGCGGGCCGCGTGCGCGCTCCTCGATCGCGAGCCTTCCCGGGGATCCGAGCAGGCGGGCATCCACCGAGCGTGCATGTGGTTCGTGGGACGCGCCCGCGTGGGCTTGCGTTCACTCACCGCGCGCGCCATCGCGCGGGAAACGAACGCTTCACCGCCGCCGTCGCGAGAGCACCGGACGAGGTCGGCCCCATTCAGATTGCGCCGGCCGGGCGAACTCTCATGCCCGAGGGCCAAAGGACTCGACGTGTGAGCACAACGCGCATACCTGCAAGCGTGCACCATCGAAGGACGGGTACGGGTTGGGAGGGAGGAAGGATGGGCCAAGGGGGATCCGTCCAGCTGGACGGCGGGGAGGCTTCCCTGCGCAGGCTGCGCGCCGTCGTGGCGGGAGCGATGCGCGTGGCCGAGGCGGGCGCGCGAGCGTCCGCGGGGGCGCGCTACGCGGTCATGTTCGCCGTGGACGGCATCGCGGCGATGGTCGCGCTCCGGACCGCGATCTGGCTCCGCTTCGACGGCGAGATCCCACTGCGGTACGAGCAGATGCTGCCGGTCGCGACGGCCGCGCTGATGGCGATCCGCGTCTCGTGCAACGGCTTCGCCCGGCTGCACCGCTGGTCCTTCCGGCTCGCGGGCCTCGCCGAGGCGCTCCGGATCGCCGCGGCCTGCGTCGCCGGCTCCGTGCTGTTCGTCGCCGCGACGAAGCTCCTGGAGCTCCCGCTGCCGCGGACCGTCTTCGCGCTCGAGCTCTTCCTCTCCGCGAGCGCCTTCGGCGCCACGCGCTTCCTGCCCCGGGCGGCGTTCCGGTGGGCGGGGATCTGGTCCCAGTCGCTCGCCGGCGCGCCGCGCGCGGTCATCGTCGGCGCCGGTCACGCCACCGAGCTGCTCGCACGCGACCTGCTCCGCTCCCCGAACCCGGGCTACCAGCTCGTCGGGTTCGTCGAGGAGGACGGGCACATGGCGCGCTGCCGGATCGCCGGGATCCCGATCCTGGGCGGGATCCAGCACCTCCCGAAGATCATCCGGCAGCATCGGGTCGCGTCGGTGCTCCTCGCGGATCCGCGAACCCCCGCGGCGCGCGTACGCGAGATCATCGCGCTCTGCGCCACCTCGCGCGTCCGGTTCAAGATCGTCCCCGCGTCGTGGGCCGACCTCGAGGGGCGCCTCTCCGGGGCGAGGCTCGACGACATCTCGCCCGAGGACCTCCTCCCACGCGCCGCGGTCGCGTTCGACGAGTCGGAGGTCCGGCGGCTCGTGGAGGGCCGGCGAGCCCTCGTCACCGGCGCCGGCGGGAGCATCGGCGGCGAGCTGTGCCGCCAGCTCGCGCGGAACGGCGTCGACCAGCTCGTGATGGTCGACATGAACGAGAACGAGCTCTATCTCCGCCGGCTCGCGCTCGCCGAGGACTTCCCGGGCCTCGACCTCCACGCCGAAGTGGCCGACGTGCGCGAGGCGGAGCCGCTCCGCCGGCTCGGCCTGCGCTACCGGCCGCAGGACGTCTTCCACGCGGCGGCGCACAAGCACGTGCCCCTCATGGAGGACGCGCCCGCGGAGGCGGTGAAGAACAACGTGTTCGGCACGCTCAACGCGGTGCGGATGGCGGACGCGTGCGGCGCCGAGCGCTTCGTCCTCATCTCGACGGACAAGGCGGTGAACCCGACCTCGGTGATGGGCGCGACCAAGCGGGTGGCCGAGCTCGTGGTGCGCGACCTGGCCCGGCGCTCCCGCGTGCGCGTCACCGCCGTCCGGTTCGGGAACGTGCTCGGGTCGGCGGGCAGCGTCGTCCCCATCTTCAAGCGCCAGATCGCCCGCGGCGGTCCGGTGACGGTGACGCACCCGGACTGCACGCGCTACTTCATGACCATCCCGGAGGCGTGCGGCCTCGTGCTGCTCGCCGGGCTCGGCGGCCACGGAGACCTCTGCGTGCTCGACATGGGCGAGCCGATCCGGATCGCCGACCTCGCGGGCAGCATGATCACGCTGTCGGGCCACGTGCCGGGCGAGGACGTCGACATCGTCTACACCGGCCTCCGCCCGGGCGAGAAGCTGTGCGAGGAGGTCCTCACCGAGCAGGAGGAGCGCTCGCTCGTGGTGAGGAACCGCATCCGGGTGACGCACAGCCCGGCGCCGCCGCCGGACCTCCACGAGCGGATGGACGAGCTGCAACGGCTCGCCGACCGAGGGGACGCCGCCGGCATCCTCGCCGCGCTGCGCACGATCGTCCCCACCTACCGCGGCCCGGCGCGGAACGGCCGCGACGGCACGAGCTCGCGCGCGACGACCGAGCGCGGCGGTCCACGCGGCCGCGTGGGCGGCCTGGACGGCAGGGACTCCGGGGTCGCATCGCCGCTGTGATGCGCAAGGAACCAGAGATGCCACACGATCGGGCGAACGACGACGCGGTCGTCGAGGTGAACTTCGGAGCGGGGACGATCGGCGACGTGGTGCAGCAGCAGCTGCCGCCGCCGCTGCCGCGGGCGCGCGAGGAAGTGCCGTTGACGGACGTGTTCCGCGTCCTGCGGGAGCGCCACCGCGGCGTCGTGGGCGTCGCGCTCGCCGTGGTCGCGCTGGCCGTCGCCTACCTCATCCTCGCGACCCCGGTGTACCAGGCCGCGCTCGTGCTCCAGATGGAGGATCGCAAGCAGACGTTGACGGGCCTCGAGGACCTCTCGGGGTTCATCGGCGACGCCGCGTCGCCGGCCGAGACGGAGATCGAGATCATCCGCTCGCGGACCCTCATCGGCGCGGTCGTGGACGAGCTCGGGCTCGACGTGCAGGCGGAGCCGCGCCGCGCGCCCCTGGTGGGCGCCACGCTCGCGCGCCACTGGCGCGGCGGCGCTCCGGCGGCGCCGCGGCTCGGGCTCGCGCATTACGGCTGGGGCGGCGAGCGCGTCCGAGTGCAGGAGCTCGCGGTCGGGGAGGATCTCGTGGACGTCCCCCTCGTGCTCACCGCGCTCGAGGGCGGGCGCTACCGGCTCGCGGCCGAGGGGTCGGCGCTCGTCGAGGGGGCGGTGGGCGCCCGGGCGTCGGGAGGGGAGGGGGGCTCCGCCGTCGAGGTCGTGATCCGCGAGCTCGTGGCCCGGCCCGGCACGGAGTTCGTCCTCCTGAAGCGGGACCGGCCGGACGTGATCACCGAGCTGCGCGACGCGCTCACCGTGCGGGAGACGGCGAAGAAGACGAACGTCCTCGTGGCCGAGCTCGAGGGGCGGGACCCGCAGCAGGTCGCCGCGACGCTCAACGCCATCGGGGCGGCGTACCTGCGCCGCAACGTGGAGCGGAAGAACGCGGAGAACGGCCAGATGCTCGCCTTCCTGGAGTCGCAGCTTCCCCAGCTCAAGGGGAACGTCGACCAGGCCGAGGCGGCCCTCAACGCCTACCAGCAGCAGAAGCGCTCGATGGACATCTCCGCCGCGACCGAGGCGGTGCTCGGCCGCGCGGTGCGCATCGAGACGGCGCTGCAGGAGCTGCAGCTGCAGCTCATGGACCTGCGCCAGCGCTTCACCGATAGTCACCCCGCGGTCATCGCGGTCCAGCAGAAGATCGCGCGCATGCAGAAGGAGCACGTCTCCCTCGACGAGGAGATGCGCGCGCTGCCGGAGCTGGAGCTCGACGCGGCGCGCCTCGCGCGCGACGTCAAGGTCGCGTCGGAGCTCTACGTCCTCGTGCTCAACAAGGCGCAGGAGCTGAAGGTGGCCCGCTCGGGCGTGATCGGGAACGTCACGGTCCTCGATCCCGCCGAGACGGCGAAGGACCCGGCCCGGCCGAACAAGCCGCTCGTGCTCGTGGTCGCGCTGCTCGTCGGGCTGGGCCTCGGCGTCGGAGTCGCGCTCGCGCGCAACGCGTTCACGGAGGGCTCCGACGACCCGGACGAGATCGAGGCGCGCACGGGCCTGCCCGTGTTCGTGATGGTCCCTCACTCCGAGGTGGAGCTGCAGCTCGATCGGGAGGCGCGGCAGATCCCCGGCTCGTTCCGCGCGGCCCTCGCCCAGGCCGCCCCCGACGACCTCGCCGTCGAGGGGCTGCGCAGCCTGCGCACGGCGCTCCAGTTCGCGCTCGTGGAGGCCCGGAACAACATCATCGCCCTCGGCGCGCCGGCGCCCGCGGTCGGCAAGTCCTTCGTGTCCGTCAACCTCGCGCACCTCCTCGCTGCGGCCGGCCGGCGCGTCGTGCTCGTCGACGGGGACCTTCGCCGCGGCCGGCTCCATCGCTACTTCTCGCTGGAGCGGGCCCCCGGGCTCTCCGACGTGGTGAGCGGCGCGGTCACCCTCGAGCAGGCGCTCCGGCGCACGTCCGTCGAGCGGCTCGACGTCCTCTCGACGGGGCGTATCCCGCCGAACCCCGCCGAGCTCCTGGCGAGCCACCGCTTCCAGTACCTGCTGGCCGAGCTCTCGAAGCGCTACGACCTCGTGCTGGTGGACACGCCGCCCGTGCTCGCCGTCACCGACCCCACGCTCGTGGCGCGCCACGCCGGGGTCAACCTGCTCGTCCTCCGGGCGGGGGCGCACTCGGTGCACGAGATCACGCTCGCGGTGAAGCAGCTCGGCCAGGGGGGCGTGCGGGTCCAGGGCGCAATCCTCAACCAGGTCGACACGAACCGCGGCCGCTACGGCCGCTCGGGCCGGTACCGCCGGTACGAGTACCGGTCGGAGACGACGCCGGGCAAGGCCTGACCCGGCCTCGGGGTCCCGTCCCTCCCGCCGCAGCTCGCCAGGGCGCGGCCGCGCCGGCCGGGTCCACGCGCGCGGATCCGCTCGAAAGTGGACCGGTGGGGTCCCGCAAACACCCGTTCTCGCGAGGTTTTCGGCAGGGTCGCCGGTGACGCCGGCCGACCCGACGTGCTATACGGCCCGAGCTTTCCCGACCTGCGCTCGCCGCCGGCTTTCTCGCCCTTTGGCGGGCGCCACGTTCCGTCGGGAGGAGGAGCGACCGTGATCGAGGCGTACCTGAAGCACGAGGCGGAGCGGAAGGCGCAGGGCATCCCGCCCAAGCCCCTCGACCCCGCGCAGACGCGCGAGCTCGTGAAGCTGCTCGAGAGCCCCCCCAAGGGCCAGGAGGCCTTCCTCCTCGGGCTCCTGCGCGACCGCGTCTCCCCGGGCGTCGACCCGGCCGCGGAGGTGAAGGCCGGCTTCCTCGCCGACGTGGCGAAGGGCGCGAAGAGCTCGCCGCTCATCTCCAAGAAGGAGGCGGTGCAGCTCCTCGGCACGATGATGGGCGGCTACAACGTGCCGCCGCTCGTCGCGGCGCTCGCCGACCCGGCGCTGGCCGACGAGGCCGCGAAGGCGCTCTCCCACACGACCTACGTCTACGACGCGTTCGACGAGATCGTCGCGCTCGCGAAGACGAACGCCGCCGCGAAGAAGGTGCTCGACGCGTGGGCCAAGGCGGAGTGGTTCACGAGCCGCCCGGGCGTCCCGGCCCAGGTGAAGGTGAAGGTCTTCAAGGTCGACGGCGAGATCAACACCGACGACTTCTCTCCCGCGGGCGACGCGTCCACGCGGCCCGACATCCCGCTCCACGCGCTCGCGATGGGCAAGACCCGCTTCAAGGGCGGCCTCCAGACCATCGCGGAGTTCCGCGCGCAGGGCTTCCAGGTCGCCTTCGTGGGCGACGTGGTCGGCACCGGCTCCTCCCGCAAGTCCGCCTGCAACAGCGTGCAGTGGGCCATCGGCGAGGACATCCCGTTCGTCCCGAACAAGAAGCGCGGCGGCGTCATCATCGGCGGCGTCATCGCCCCGATCTTCTTCGCCACGGCGCAGGACTCCGGCGCCCTCCCGATCCGCGCCGACGTGACGAAGCTGAAGACGGGCGACGTCGTCATCGTCGACACCGTGAAGGGCGAGCTCCGCAGCGAGGCGGGCGAGGTCCTCTCGACCTTCAAGCTCTCCCCGAACACGCTCGCCGACGAGTACCGCGCCGGCGGCCGCATCCCGCTCACCATCGGCCGCGCCGTCACCGAGAAGGCGCGCAAGGCCGCGGGCCTCCCGCCGACCGACCTCTTCGCGAAGGTCACGAACCCCACGCCGAAGCCGGGCCAGGGCTACTCCCTCGCGCAGAAGATGGTCGGCAAGGCGTGCGGGCTCCCGGGCGCGCTGCCCGGCGGCTACTACGAGCCGCGGATGACGACGGTCGGGTCGCAGGACACGACCGGCCCGATGACGGCGGACGAGCTGAAGGAGCTCGCCTGCCTCAAGTTCCAGGCGCCGATGTTCATGCAGTCGTTCTGCCACACGGCGGCCTACCCGAAGGCGGCCGACGTGAAGATGCACCGCACGCTCCCGCAGTTCGTGCAGGAGCGCGGCGGCGTGCCGCTCCGCCCGGGCGACGGGGTCATCCACTCGTGGCTGAACCGCCTGCTCCTGCCCGACACCGTCGGGACGGGCGGTGACTCGCACACGCGCTTCCCCCTCGGCATCTCGTTCCCGGCGGGCTCCGGCCTCGTCGCCTTCGCGGGCGCGCTCGGGTTCATGCCGCTCGACATGCCGGAGTCGGTGCTCGTCCGCTTCAAGGGCAAGCTCCAGCCCGGCATCACGCTGCGTGACGTCGTGAACGCCATCCCGTTCTGGGCGATCCAGCAGGGCCTCCTCACCGTCCCGAAGAAGAACAAGAAGAACGTCTTCAACGGCCGGATCCTCGAGATGGAGGGGCTGCCGGACCTCACCGTGGAGCAGGCGTTCGAGCTGACCGACGCCGCGGCGGAGCGGAGCGCGGCGGCGGCGGCGGTGAAGCTCTCCGAGAAGAGCGTCGCCCAGTACCTGCGCTCGAACGTGGCGCTCATGAAGAAGATGATCGCCGACGGCTACGGCGACGCGAAGACGCTCGCCGGCCGCATCGCGGCCGCCGAGGCGTGGCTCGCGAAGCCGGAGCTCCTCTCCGCCGACGCGAGCGCCGAGTACGCCGCGGTGATCGAGATCGACCTCGCCCAGATCACCGAGCCGATCCTCGCCTGCCCGAACGACCCGGACGACGTGAAGAAGCTCAGCGACGTCGCGAACACCAAGATCGACGACGTGTTCCTCGGCTCGTGCATGACGAACATCGGCCACTTCCGCGCGGCCGGCGAGCTCTGGAAGGGCCAGAAGTTCAACCCCGCGGTGCGCACCTGGATCTGCCCCCCCACGCGCATGGACCAGCAGCAGCTGAAGGACGAGGCGTACTACTCGACCTACAGCGCCGTCGGCGCCCGGATCGAGATCGCCGGCTGCTCGCTCTGCATGGGCAACCAGGCGCGCGTGCCGGACGCGGCGACGGTCTTCTCGACCTCGACCCGCAACTTCGACGACCGCATGGGCAACGGCGCCAAGGTGTTCCTCGGCTCCGCGGAGCTCGGCGCCGTCGCGGCGACCCTCGGGCGCCTGCCCACGCCGGCGGAGTACTTCGCGGCGTACCAGGAGAAGATCGCCCCGAAGGCGGGCCAGGTGTACCGGTACCTGCAGTTCGACGAGCTCGAGGGGTATCAGGGGCTCCGCGTCGTCGCGTAGCCTGCGGCACACGATACCGGGCCTGCGATCTTGAGCGGCGCGCCGTCCAGGACGGCGCGCCGTTCTCGTTTCTGCGACGCGCACCTGCGCGTCGAGGGTCAGGTCGCCGCGCCGGGCTGGTGCTGCTCCCAGGTCCTCTGGTCGATGGCGCGCTCGATCCAGGCGAGGTGCCGCTGCTCGTCGGCGTAGCCCCTGCGCACGAGCTCGAGGATCTCGTCCGGGAACGGCTTGGCGACGGCGCGGGCGTAGGTGGAGGTGGTGAGCTCCTCGTTCGGCTTCATCGCGCGGAGCGCCTGCTCCATCCCGAGCCGGGCCCGCAGGCCGGTGACGCTGCCGAGGAGGGCCCCCTTCATGTCGGGCTTCGCCCCGGGCGGGCGCACGTTCATGTCGAGCAGCGCCTTCGAGAGCTCGAGGATGTGGCGCTGGTGGTCGAGCCTGAAGCGCGCCAGCTCGGTCGCGATCCAGCCGTCGCCGATCGCCTCGATGGCGCGGTCGTAGGCGACGACGGCGTCGGCGTCGAGCTGCAAGAGGTTCGTCAGCTCCTCGGCGATCTCGTGCACGTTCATCTGCGGTCCTCCCGTCGAGAAGCTGGTGACGCGTCGCGGCGGGCGCATCGCGCCTCGGACGGGCGCCCCCGGCTACGGCAGGGCGGCGACGGGGGACGTCTGGAACCAGAGCGCGCGGGCGAGCGCCTCCTCGATCCAGGCGAGGTGGCGCTCCTCGTCCGCGTACGCCCCTTCCACGAGCGCGCGGACGTCCTCGGGCAACGGCACGGCGAGCACCTTGCGGTGCACCGCAGTCGTGAGCTGCTCGTTGTTGCGCATCGCCTCGAGCACCTCCTGCGGGTTCAGGCGCCGCCGCGGCGGGGTGAGCGCGCCGATGACGACCCCCTTCACGTCGGGCTCGACCTCCGGGGGGCGGGCACCCATCCCGAGGAGCGCCTCGTGCAGCGCGAGCGCGTGCCGCTGGTGCTCCACCTTGAACAGCGCGAGCTCCCCGCCGATCGCGCTGCTCGGCCCGCCCACCCAGGCGATGGCCGCGTCGTAAGCGTGGAGTGCGTCGATCTCGAGCGCCAGCAGCCGCGCAAGCTCCCTGCTCACCTCCGACTGCTTCATCGGTTCCTCCTGCGGAAAAGGTTGTCATCGATGGATCCAGTCCACTACCCCCCGGCGGGGAGACGGAGGGACGCTCGGACGATCGCGAAGAGCAGGGCGGGTGCCCCGGCGAGGTCTGCGCTTGCGCGTGGGCGGAGCGCGTGCAGGCTTTCCCGCATGCCGAAGATCGCCGCCATCGAGATCGTCGAGGACTACACCGGGCGCGCCCGCTGCGACGAGGGCTTCCTCCGCCTGAAGCGCTACCGGGCCCAAAACCGCCGCGCCGACGGGACGACCTCGCCCGTCTACCCGATCGACGTCATCGACCGGCCGACGCTGGACGCGGTGGCCGTCGTGCTCTGGGCACGGACGCCGCGCGGGATCGAGATCCTCACGCGCCGCGGGCTGCGGCCCGCCGCGTACTTCCGTCGCGGCAAGCCGGCCGCGCTCCCCGAGCCCGAGTACCTGCTCGTGGAGGAGATCGTGGCGGGGGTGCTCGAGCCTGGAGAGCGAGGACTCGAGGCGCTGCGCCGCCGCGGCGCGGAGGAGGCGCGCGAGGAGGCCGGCGTCGAGATCGTCCCGGAGCGCCTCGAGCTGCTCGGCGGTCCGTTCTTCCCGCTGCCCGGGATCGTGTCCGAGAAGATCCACCTCCTCGCCGGCGAGGTGCCGCGGCCCGACGTGGACGGGATCCACGACGCGCCGCACGAGGGAGACGGCTCGCCGCTCGAGGAGGGAGCGCTGCTCGCCTGGCGCGAGCTCCACGCGGCGATCGCGGCGTGCGAGGCCGGGGAGATCGAGGACGGGAAGACCGAGCTCGCGCTGCGGCGGCTCGCGGCGCGCCTGGGCGCCTGAGCCGCGCCGCCGTCTCCGGAGCTCAGTCGTTCTTCGCCCCCTCCTGGATCCACGTGAGCAGCGTCTGGGCGTCCGCGTCCGAGAGCCGTTTGGCGTGGCCGCTTCCGCCGGTCCCGCGCACGTAGAGCGCGCTCTGCGTGGGATTCGCCGTGTCCACCTTCTGCAGCGCCGCCGCGTACGAGATCGCGGTGTCGTTCGAGCCCCACGCGCTCCCGTGGCAGCCGCCGCAGCTCGCGACGAGGAACGGGTGGACCTGCGTCGAGAACGAGACGGTCGGCGTGGTAGGCGTCGTCGGCGTCGTCGGCGTGGTCGGTGTGGTCGGTCCGTTCGCCCCTTGCTGGATCCACTTCAGGACGAGCTGCGCCTCCGCGTCGGAGAGCACCTTCGCGTGGCCGCTCCCGCCCGTCGGACGCACGTAGAGCGGGCTCTGGGCCGGACTCGCGGTGTTCACCTCGCCGAGGGCCGCCTGGTACGACGCGTTCACGTCGCTGGAGCCCCAGGCGCTGCCGTGGCACGCCCCGCACTTCCCCTGCAAGAGCGGGTGGATCTGCTGCTCGAAGGACGCCTGCGCCCCTGGCGACGGGGTCAGGTCCCCCGCGTTGGAGCCGCCGCCGTCGGACACCTCGCGGGCGTCGCCACACGCCGCGCCCACCGCGAGCGCCGCCAGCGCCGCCATCCACGACCCGCTCCGTCCCGTGCGCATGTGCCCCTCCGCGGCCCCAAACGCTCGTGACGGCGCCTACCGAACGCCATCCCCGGTCGGGCAGCTCGTGCCGAAAAAACACGAGAGCCCGGCCGGATGTCCGGCCGGGCCCTCGCCGCCCCCGCGGCTCGGGGGTCCTTCGCGCTACGGTTTGATGTCGTGGAACTTCACGATGTCGAACGGCGCCCCCTTGCCGTGGCAGGCGACGCAGGTCGTTCCGACGGTCGCCTCGCCGCCCGTGTGCGCGCACGGCTCGCTGTTCACGGTCGCGAGCGAGCTGCACGAGGACAGCCCCGCCGTGGCCGTGAACTTCGCGTTGTCGTGGCAGGCGGTGCACACCGCGATGACGGCCGGGGTGGTCGTGTCGTCGGTCTGGTCCGCCACGACGTTCGCGACATAGGTGGTGTCGAGCGGCACCGTGCTCCCCGCCGGCGGGACCTGATACGTCTCGCCCGTGTGACAGAGGGTGCAGTTCTGCACCGTGTCGAGCTGCGGCACCTCCGCACCCGCCTCGAAGGTGATCGGGTTGCTACCGAACCCGCAGATCGTCAGGTCGTTCCCGCGGATGGACCCGCCGTGGATCTCGTGGATCATGCGCTTGAAGTCGATGGACTGCTCGGTCGTGGTGGCGGCGCACGCAGGGTTCGTCGCCGTCGCCGTGCGCCGGCCCTTGTCGGTCGCGCGCGGGTTGTGACAGACCGCGCAGACCTGGATGACGTCGTTCCGGTTCGCGCCGTGCGCCGAGAGCTGGCCGTGGCACGAGTCGCACTTCGCGATGTCCACCACCTGGCGCCGCGCCGCCGCCTGACCGCCGCCGATCGCGTAGTCCTGGATGACGTTCTTGACCGGGAGCTCCTCCCCGTTCTCGATGGGACGGCCGTCGATGAAGACGGAGTAGGTGGTGACGCCGTCGGTGATCGCCGTGGGCGAGGTCACCTGGTACACGTTCGTCTGGCCGGAGACGGGCGTGGCCGCGGGCGTCAGGCCGGTCGCGCCGACCACCGGGATGTCCACCGGCTGCCCCGGCGACGTCGCGCCGCTGCCCACGTTCGTGTAGTCCGCGGCGCCCGGCTGGTGCCAGCCGATCTTCACGTTGAGCCGACTCAGCGTCTGCTTGTAGGCGGGGTCCGCTGCGAGGTCGACCGGCGTCCCGTTCTTCGTGACCCGCACCTGCACGACCGGCTTACGGTCCGCGCCGGTGGTCACGTTGACGATCTCGTACTTGTACGCCTCGGCCTTCTTGGCGAGCGGCACGTGCACGGTCGCGACGCCGATGCCGGCCGCGTCCGCCGTGTGGCACGTCGTGCACGCGGTCGCCCCGACCTGCGCGTGGTTGCACGGCGCCGTCTCGGTGGTCCCGAGCGCGCACGCGGCGGCGCCCGACCCGTCGAACTTGACGGTGTCGTGGCAGGAGGTGCACGCCGCCTGGTTGGCGTTGGTCTTGTAGCGGTCGGCGTCCGTGCCCTTGTGGCACACGGTGCAGTCGCGCACGTCGTGCATCCACGACTTGTCGAACTCGAACACGTTCTGGCGGAAGCCCACGATCGTGTACGGCTGGCCCGTCGCGCCCTGCGCCGAGGGCAGGTCGCCGCCCATGTGGATCTTGTGGACCATCACCTTGAAGTCGACGCTGTTGCCCGACTCGGGATCGGTGGACTGCGGGGAGTGGCAGGTCTGGCAGACGGTCGCGCCGAGCCGCTCGTCGTGCGCGGCGATCGCGGGAGCGTGGCACGCGTTGCACGCGTCGTTGCTCACGATCTGCAGACGCTTCGGGGTCCCGCCCGCCGGGATGAAGTTCCGGGTCGAGGTCGCCGACGACGTGCCCGGCTCACCAGCGGCCGTGTGCCGGGTGAGCCAGATCCCTGCCGTGTGCGTCTTCGTCCGGTCCACCTGCGCGCCGGCGGGGATGGCCGCGAGCGTGTACTTGTACACGCCGTCGCCCTGGTGCGTGAGGCGCTGATCGAGCGTGGCGTCCGTGGGTCCCGCGTCGAAGGTGGCCTGCGTCGCGGTCGCCTGCTTCGGCTGCTGCGCGGTGCCGCCCGGTGGCGTGAACGGCTGACCGGTCGCGTTCACGGTGTAATAGGAGGTGAACTCGGACGTCGTGGGGTCGTACTTCGAGAGCACGACGCGGATCGGGCTCACCCACGGAAACGTCGTGGACGGGGGCGAGCCGGAGGGGACGACGCCGTTCTTCACCTCCTGTGCGAGGTCGGTCACCGCGGTCCCGTCGGAGGTCACGCGGAACGTGAGCACCGGCGCGCCGCTCTCGGGCACCTCGACGTTCTGGATCTCGACCTTGAGCGCGCCGTTCTGGTTCGAGGACGTGTCGCCCGTGCCGCCGCCGCCGCCGCCTCCACCTCCGCCCTTGTTGTTGTTGTCGCCGCACGCCATCGCCGCGATCACCACCGCAGCGGCGATGCTCCACGCCGCGCCTCGCACACGCCACGTCATCGAGTCCTCCTTACGTGCACCGTGGGTCACGTGACGCGGAGAGAAGCGCTGGAGCGCCGGATGCGCGACGTGCCCCGCAGGCGAAAGTTGCCCCGCGTTCACGCCACGTTGCACCACCTTGGGGAGAGAAGGCAGACCCCGCGGCGGGGCGAGACGCATGCGGAGCTAATCGCCGGGCCGCGCTTCGGGCGGGCGAACGGGGCGCGTTGTCGCGCGCCCACCACGCGAGGTGAATGTAGGCGCAGAACGTGCGCACGCAACCCCGCTGCCGGCGCCTGCCCGGCTCCCGGCCCACCGAGCGCCGAGCCCCTTCGCGGCGCGCGTGCGCGATTGCGCGGGACGCGACGAACCGTGAATATCCGTTTCATGCCGACGACCCGATCCTCGCGCCGCCCCGCGGCGCGCCCCGCGCCGCGGGCGAGCCCGCGCACGCGCATCGAGAAGGACACCCTGGGCGAGGTGCCGGTCCCCGCCGGCGCGCTCTACGGCGCGCAGACGGCGCGCGCCGTGGAGAACTTCCCCATCTCCGGGCTCCACGCCCACCCCGCCTTCGTGGACGCGACGGTGCGCGTCAAGCTCGCCGCCGCTCGCGTCAACGCGAGGCTCGGCCTCCTCCCGCGGGCGAAGGCCCGGGCCATCGAGGCCGCCGCGCGCGAGGTCCTCGCGGGCCGGCACCGCGACCAGTTCGTGGTGGACGTGTACCAGGCCGGGGCGGGGACCTCCCACAACATGAACGTGAACGAGGTGCTGGCGAACCGCGCCACCGAGCTCCTCGGCGGGCGCCGCGGCGCGCCGCTCGTCTCCCCCAACGACGACGTGAACATGGCGCAGTCGACGAACGACGTCGTGCCGACCGCGATCCGGCTCGCCGCGCTCGAGCTCGCCCCCGCCGTGATCGAGGCGCTCGCCGGCCTGGCCGGCACCTTCGAGGAGAAGGCGCGGGCGTGGGACGGCGTCGTGAAGTCGGGCAGGACGCACCTCATGGACGCGACACCCATCCGGCTCGGCCAGGAGGTCTCCGGGTGGGCGGCCGCGCTCCGCGCCGCGGGCGGACGGGTCCGCGACGCGCTGCCGGAGCTGTCCGTCATCGGCCTCGGCGGTACGGCCGTGGGCACGGGGCTGAACGCACATCCGCGCTACGGGCGGCTCGTGGTCGGCGAGCTCGAGCGGCTGACCGGGATCCCGCTCACCCCCGCGCCGAACCTCTTCTACGCCATGCAGTCCCTCGCCCCTGCCGTGGCGCTCTCCGGCGCCCTCCGCGCGGCCGCGCTCGAGCTCCTCCGCATCGGCGGAGACGTCCGGCTCCTCGGCAGCGGCCCGAACACCGGCCTCGCCGAGCTGCGGCTCCCGCCGGTCCAGCCGGGCTCGTCGATCATGCCGGGCAAGGTGAACCCCTCGATGGCGGAGATGCTGGCGATGGTCTCGTACCAGGTCGTCGCCATGGACGCCGGCATCGCCTGGGCCGCGAGCGGGGGCCAGCTCGAGCTGAACGTCATGATGCCGCTCGTGGCCGCCGATCTCTGCCACGCGCTCCAGATCCTGGCGAACGCGGTGCGCGCCTTCGACGAGCGCTGCGCGCGGGGCCTCGAGGCGGACGAGGCCCGCTGCCGGCACTACGCCGAGCGGACCGTGAGCCTCGCGACGGCCCTCGCGCCGCGGCTCGGCTACGCCGCCTCCGCGGAGATCGTGAAGGAGTCGGTGCGGACCGGGCGGTCGATCGTCGAGGTCGCGGTGGAGCGCGGAGGCCTCCCCGCGCGGCAGGTGCGCCGGATCCTCGACGCGGCCAAGCTCACGCGGCCGGGGAGGGCCTGACCCGATCCGGGGTATCATCGCGCCGTGCCCCGGCTCGGCGAGATCCTCTTGCAGGACGGCGCGTGCGATCCCGAGGCGATCCGGGGCGCGCTCGAGAACCAGGTCATCTTCGGCGGGCGGCTCGGCACGAACCTGCTGGAGATGGGCGCGGTGACGGAGGAGGCGCTCGCGGCCGCCCTCGGCAGGCGTCACCGGCTGCCGGCGCTCTCGGGCGAGCTCCCGCTCGATCCCAAGGCGCTGGCGCTCCTGCGCGCCGACGTCGCCGACCGGCACGACGTCGTCCCGTACCTCGTCGCCGACCGCCGCCTCGCGATCCTCGCCTGCGATCCCTCCGATCTCGCGATGCTCGACGAGGTCGCCTTCGCGACGGGCAAGCAGGTCCACCCGATCGTCGCCCCCGAGGCGCGGATCTGGGCGCTCCTCAAGCAAGGCTACGGCATCGAGCGACAGCTCCGCGGCATCGAGGTGGAGTTCGGGTCGCTCCGGCGCCGGCTCACGGCCGAGGTGCCGCTCGAGGGCGCCGCGGCGCCCGTCGCCGAGGCGCCGGAGGATCTGCTCGGAGTGGGGGAGTTCGACGCGCTCTACGCGGGCACCGGCGCGTTCGCGCTCGCGCCGCCCTCGGCCGCCGCTGCCCCGGCCGTCCCCGCCGACGACGAGGAGATCATCGAGCTCGACGACCTCGTGCTGCCGGACGACGCCGGTGCGCCGCCCTTCGCGGCGGAGGTGCTGGCGTCGCTCGCGGGGGCGCCCGGGCACGCGCCGCCGGCCCGCTTCGTCGCGCCCGCGCCGCGGCGCGCGGAGCCCGAGCCCTCACCGCTCGGCTTCGACGAGGCGCTCCGCTCGCTCGAGGGCGTCACGGAGCGCGACGCCATCGCCCGGATCGTGCTGCGCCACGCGCGCTCCCGCTTCCGGCGGGCCGTGCTCCTCACCGTGAATCGAGGCGAGCTGCGAGGCTGGGCGGGGCTGGGCGAGGGGGTGGACGCGGAGCAGGTCCGCCGCCTGCGGCTCGGGCTCGGCGCCCCGGGCGTCGGCGACACCGTGGTCCGCACCCGGGCGCACTTCCTCGGGCCGCTCCCGAAGACCGAGGCGAACATCCGGCTCCTCAAGCGGCTCGGCGGCGGCGTGCCGGGCAACGCGTTCCTCGTCCCCATCCTGGCCCTCGGGCGGGTCGTGAACGTCTTCTATGCGGACAACGGGCGGGGCGGCCTCGTCGACGCGGGCGGCGTGGGGGAGCTCCTCATCCTCGCGACGCGCATCGCGAAGAGCTACGAGACGCTCGTCGCCCGCGTGCGGTAGAACGGGCCCCCCGGCCCCTCGCCGGCCTCCAGAACCCCATGGCTGCGACCCTCCACTACTTCATGCTCCCCGACGACGAGCGGGCGCTCTTCCGCCACCTCGAGCGACGCGACCTCACGGTCTACCCCGAGCTCGTGCCGCCCGGCTACACGGCGCCTCGCGTCGCGCCGGACCTCGTCGCGAAGCTCGACCAGTCCGCCTACTACCTCGCCATGGAGCGGCTCGGGCCCGTGATCGTCCACCCGGTGAAGCGCGGGCGAGACAGGGGCATGCTGGCGATCGAGGAGGTCCCCTCGCCCGTGCTCCACTACGAGCGCTCGCTGCCCAACGCGGAGGGGGAGCTCATCGCCGGGAGGGTCTGGGCGGAGCTCGACGTGACCGACGACGCGAACACCAAGCTCGGCAAGCCGCTCGCGCTGAAGGCGCTCTTCCAGGAGATCCACGACCTGTTCCGCAAGAACTGGCGGCGCAGCGATCCGAAGGGCTTCTGGGTCGGCCCCCACGCCGGCGCGGCCTTCAAGCGGGGCGAGCTGAAGCTGCGGGAGGCCGGCCACAAGGGCAAGCTGGTGGGGGTCTGGCGGTGAGCGCGGGCCGCTGGCCGGGGCCGATCTCGGCGGTTGACGCGGGCGGCCCGGACCGGTACACGTGCCGCTTGACTGTGCCCCTTCCGCCTCGCTATAAGGCCGCGCTCGCAGCGGTTCTCCTCACGCTGCCGGGCGTCGCGCTCGCGGAGCGAGTCGCCGGAGCGGTCCTCCCCGACGAGGCGGTGAAGGTCGGCGAGAACCGGTACCGGGTCGCGAAGAGCTACGACGACACGCTGAAGTTCTTCCGGTCGGTCTACTCGCCGGGGAAGTTCAGGAGACGGCCGATCGCGGACCAGCCCGCCGTGAAGGCCGTGCACATCGAGAACCCGGACTCGAAGCCGGGGCAGTGGGAAGGGCTGAACGTCTACGAGCTGAAGGGCGAGACCCGCGTCTTCGTGCTCGTGAAGGGGAAATAGGTTTCTGGGGGATCGTCTAACGGCAGGACGCCAGACTCTGGATCTGGCTATCTAGGTTCGAATCCTAGTCCCCCAGCCAGCATCAAAAAGAAGCACGGCGAGCGTTGACTGCCGAACCGCTCGCGGATACATAAGCGCCCGCTGTTGGCCCGTTAGTCTAGCGGTTAGGACATCGGCCTCTCACGCCGAGAGCATGGGTTCAAGTCCCGTACGGGTCACCATTTGCCCCGCCTCCCTTGTCCAGGAGGCGGGGTTTTTCATTTAGTGCTGAGCGCCTGCCCGGCGACGCAGAAGAAGAGCAGCCCCGCCCCCTCGGGCAGAGGAGGCGGGGCTCGACTCTCGGGACCGCTCTAGAGCTGGTAGAAGCTGGCCGCGACGCCGGGCTGCCCCGCGATCCCCGGGCTCGCCCCGCCGGCGCCCCCCGAACTGATCGTGAAGTCGACGTTCTGGCGCGTGCTCGCGCTCGACGGGTCCTGGAAGATCCCGATCGACGGCCCGCCCGCGCCCCCGCCGCCGGCGCCTCCCGCACCGCCGGCGCCCCCGGCGCCGCCGTCGCCGCCGCGCCCGCCCGTGG
>NZ_JALCZC010000119.1:0-12410 GCF_022690805.1 Anaeromyxobacter sp. SG66 | reverse complement strand
GGACGCGCTCGCGGCGCTGCGGCGCGCGCTCGAGCGCGACAGGCGCGGGGAGGTGACCTGGGAGATGCGCGAGCTGCTCCGCCAGGCCGACGCGCCAGGGCCGGGGGAGCTCGCCGCGCGGCACGATCTCCTCGTGGCCGCGCTGCTCCGGCGGGGCCGCGCGCCCCGCTGCACGCGGTGCGCGGCCGACGCCCCCGTCCGCAGCTGGCGTTGCCGGCGCTGCGGCGCCTTCGACGCGTACGCATGAGGGCAGGGCGGGGCTCGCGGGCGAGTGCCCGCTTGCGCCCGCGGCGCGGCCCCGGTAGAGACTGCGCGCCATGGTGAGAGATCGCGTGATCGAGCTGTTCCGGCAGGCGCTCGCGAAGGGCGCCGCCGAGGGTCGCTGGCCCGTTCTCGAGGCGGCGTTCTCCGTGGAGGCGCCGCGCGACCCCAAGCACGGCGACTTCGCGGTGAACGCCGCGATGATGCTCGCGAAGCCGGCGGGCAAGCCGCCGCGCGAGCTCGCCCAGGCGATCGCGGCCGAGGTCCGCGCCGTCGACGCGCAGCACGAGCTCGCCGGGCTCGAGATCGCCGGCCCCGGCTTCATCAACGTCCGCCTCGCGCCGGACGTGTGGCTGCGGGCGCTCGCGCGCGTCGTCTCCGAGGGGGCCGCGTACGGGCGGACCGAGGTCGGAGGCGGCCAGAAGGTCATCGTCGAGTACGTCTCGGCGAACCCCACCGGGCCGATGCACGTCGGCCACGGCCGGGGGGCGGTGGTGGGCGACGGCGTGCAGAGCCTGCTCCGGTGGGCGGGCTTCGACGTCACCCGCGAGTACTACGTGAACGACTACGGCGCGCAGGTGCAGACGCTCGCGCGCTCCGTGCACCTGCGCTACCAGGAGTCGTTCGGGCGGCAGGTGACGATGCCGCCGAAGAGCTATCCGGGCGAGTACGTGAAGGACATCGCCGCGGCGCTGCGCGCCGAGCACGGCGATCGCTACCTCGACGCGCCCGAGTCCGAGTGGCTCACGCTCTTCCGCGATCGCGCCGTCGAGCACGTGCTCGGGCTCATCCGCGACGACCTCCGCGCCATCAACATCGAGTTCGACCGCTGGTCGTCCGAGAAGGCGCTCTACGAGTCGGGCACGGTCGACAGGTTCCTGCGCTTCCTCGAGGAGAAGGACCTCGTCTACGTCGGCAAGCTCCCGCCGCCGAAGTCCAAGAAGGGCGCTCCGGCGCCCATCGCCCAGCCCCACGGTGACCTCGACGAGGGCGTCTCCGCCGCCGAGGACCTCACGCTGTTCCGCTCGTCGCAGTACGGCGACGAGGTGGATCGGCCGGTGAAGAAGGCGGACGGCACGCCCACCTACTTCTGCGCCGACATCGCGTACCACTGGGACAAGCGGCAGCGCGCCGGAACCCTCGTGGACGTCCTCGGCGCCGACCACGGCGGGTACGTGCCGCGGCTCGAGGCCGCGCTCGAGGCGCTCGGCGCCTCGCGGAAGGACCTGCACGTCATCCTCATCCAGATGGTGAACCTGACCCGCGGCGGCGAGGCCGTGAAGATGTCCAAGCGGGCGGGGACGGTGGTCTCCCTGCGCGAGGTGGTGGACGAGGTCGGGCGCGACGCGACCCGCTTCATGTTCCTCACCCGCCGCTCCGACGCGCAGCTCGACTTCGACATCGAGCTCGCGAAGCGCCAGACGCTCGACAACCCGGTCTTCTACGTCCAGTACGGCCACGCGCGGCTCGCCCAGATCTTCGCGAAGGCGCGCGAGGGCGGCGTGGCGGTCCCCGAGTTCGACCTCGAGGCGGCCCGGACGCTCACCTCCGCGGAAGAGCAGGATCTCATCCGGCGCGTCGTGGCCTTCCCGGACATGCTCGCCGCGGCGGCCCTCGCGTACGAGCCGCACCGCGTCGCCTTCTACCTGCAGGAGACGATCGCGGCGTTCCACTCGTACTACACGCAGGGCAAGCGCAGCGGCGAGCGGGTCATCTCCGCCGACGCGCGCAAGACCGCCGGCCGGCTCTTCCTGTGCCGCGCGCTGAAGCAGGTGCTGGCGAACGGCCTCGGGGTCCTGGGCGTCGCCGCGCCGGATCGGATGGAGAGTCCGGAAACTCGCGATATCGCGGACGACGTCTAGAATCACGGACGCCATGCGCGATGAGAACGCCCGCGTCCGCGAGAAGTTCGAGCTCTCCCTCGATGGCCGGCAGATCGCGTCCATCGTCGTGGGCGCGCTCGTCATCCTCGGCGTCGTGTTCGTCCTCGGGTTGAACGTCGGCCGGCAGATCGCCACCCGGCAGGTCGACGCCGCCCGCGCCGGGGACCTCGAGGCCCTCGATCGGCCTCCCTCCACCCCGTCGCCCGGCGTGGACGACGCGTCGCTCACGTTTCACGATCGTCTCGTGAAGCAGAAGCCGGCGGCGACGCCGCCGGTCACGGCCGCGGCCGTCTCCACCTCCGCCGCGCCGCCGCCGAGCGCTCCGCCGAGCGCCCCCGCCAGGCCGCCTCCGGCGGTGGTCCAGGCCGCCTCCACGCCGCCGACCGCGGCCCCGGCGCCCGCCGCCCCCGCGCCGAAGCCTCCCGAGGAGAAGGCGGAGGTCCAGGCGCGCGCGGCGAAGCCGGCCCCGGCCGGCACGGGGGACTTCACCATCCAGATCGGCGCGACCCAGCAGCGCTCGGAGGCCGACCGCATCGCCGCCCGCTACCGCTCGCTGCGCCCGCGCGTCGAGACGGCGGACGTGCAGGGGAAGGGGCGCTGGTACCGCGTGCGCGTGGGGAGCTTCGAGAGCCGCGAGGCCGCGGAGCGCTATCGCAAGGACGTCGCGCGGGAAACCGGGGTCCCCGGGTTCGTCACCGCCAGCCGCTAGCCTAAAGTCCGATCCAGCATGACCACGACCTTCGACAGCCCGAAGCGCGTCGAGAAGCCCTGGGGCCACGAGCTCTGGTGGGCGCACACCGAACGCTACGTCGGCAAGCTCCTGCACGTGAAGGCAGGGTTCCAGCTCTCCCTGCAGTACCACGTGAGGAAGGACGAGACGATCCACCTCTGGAGCGGCGAGATGATCCTCGTGCTCAAGGACGGAGACCGGCTCGTCGATCACCGGATGCAGCCGGGCGACAGCTACCACGTGAAGCCCGGCACCGTGCACCGCATGCGCGCGGTGACCGACTGCGACGTGCTCGAGGTCTCCACCCCCGAGGTCGAGGACGTCGTGCGCGTTCAGGACGACTTCGGCCGGGTGAGCTAGCACGCCGCCGCCTCCCGCGTGCTGGCGGCTCTTTGCGGGGCGCGAACGGCGCTTCGCGGCGGCGCTCGGCTCCGGCGGGCGCTTTAGCGCGCGAAGAGGAAGCCGAGGCCCGCCGCGAGGGCGATCGCTGCGGCGACGAGCATCCCGACGCGCCGGGGATCGGCCCGCCGCTCGCGGACGCCGTGCAGGGCCGGCATCGCGCCTGCGCGGACCCAGCGCGGGGACGTCTCGGCCCGCACGAGGTCGTCCTCGGCGAGGAAGCCGTGCGCGTAGAGATCGTGCAGGTCGCCGAGCGACGGGACCACGAGCTCCTCCCCCTCGGCGTTCCGCACCCGGTACTTCATGCCGCGATCCCGCATCCGCTCCTCCGTCACGCCGCGCCGAGCTCGGCGCAGATCGCCTCCGCGACCTTGAGCCCGTCCACCGCGGACGACACGATCCCGCCCGCGTAGCCGGCGCCCTCGCCGGCGGGGTAGAGCCCCCGGATCCCCGGCGACTGGAAGTCCGCGCCGCGCACGAGCCGGCAGGGAGAGCTCGTCCGCGACTCGATGCCGATGAGCACCGCCTCGTCGGTCACGAAGCCTCGCATCCGTCGCTCGAACCCGCGCAGCCCCGCGCGGAGCGCCTCCTGGATCTGCGGAGGGTACAGCAGGGAGAGGTCGGAGGGGGTCACCCCCGGCCGGTAGGACGTCTTCCCGGGCGGCGCCCCGGGCCTGCGCGCGAGGTACGCGGCGAGCCGCTGGGCGGGCGCGTGGTAGGCGCCGCCCCCGAGCACGTAGGCGGCGCGCTCCCACTTGCGCTGCCACTCGAGCCCCGCGAGCGGGCCCTCGAAGCCCTCGGCCGCGAAGTCCTCCGGCGAGACGGCGACGACGATGCCGGCGTTCGCGACGGGCGACGAGCGGTGCGAGTTGGACATGCCGTTCGTGCACTGCATCTCGGGCTCGGTCGGCGTGGGGACGACCACGCCGCCCGGGCACATGCAGAAGGAGAACACGCCGCGCGCCGCGCCCGCGACCTTGGGGTTGTCGGCGAGCTTGTAGTCGGCCGGGGGGAGCCTGGGGTGGCGCGCGCCCGCTCCGTACTGGATCCGATCGATGAGCGGCTGCGGGTGCTCCGCCCGGAACCCCACCGCGAACGGCTTCGCCTCGATGGGCCAGCCGCGCGCGGCGAACAGCTCGAACAGCTCGCGGGCGCTGTTCCCGGGCGCCAGCACGAGCCGGTCGGACTCGAGCGAGCGACCGTCGGCGAGGCGGAGCCCCGCGAAGCGGCCGTCGCGCAGCGCGAGATCGACCGCGCGCGCGCCCCACACGAACGTGCACCCGCCGCGCTCGAGCTCCTCGCGCATCGCCGAGATCGCCGCGGGCAGCACGTCCGAGCCGACGTGCGGCTTGCCCTCGACCACGATCCGCTCGACGTTCCCGAAGCGCGCGAACAGCTCGACGACCTTCCGCACCGCCGGGTGGTGGATGCGCGTCCCGAGCTTGCCGTCGGTGTACGCCCCCGCGCCACCCTCGCCGAAGTTCATGTTCGACTCGGGATCGAGCGCGCCGCCGCGCATCAGGGCCGCGACGTCGCGCCGGCGGGGGCTCACGGTCTTGCCGCGGTCGACCACGATCGAGGGCACGCCGCGCTCGAGGAGCGCCCACGCGCAGAAGAGCCCCGCCGGCCCGGCGCCCAGGATGACGGGCGGCGCGGCGGGCCGCCGCACGGGCCCGGGCTCCGCCTCGGGCGCGGGGACCGGCGCGACGTCGGCGGGTGCGCCGCGGATCGCGCCCTCGACCTCGACCTCGAGGTTCACGAGCCAGCGCGCGTGGCCCTTCCTGCGGGCGTCGAGCGAGCGTCGCACGACGATCGCGTCGCGAAGGTGCTCGGCCGAGAGGCCGAGCCGCTCCGCGGCGCGGCGCGTCAGGAGCGCGTCGTCCTCGTCGAGCCAGAGCGGGAGGTTGGAGATCCGGTACCGCATCAGTTCCTCAGGGATGGCGCCGTCGAACCGCGAAGCGCGCTACGCGCCGTGCCCCTCTCGCAGGCAGGTCTGCGAAGGAGACTACGCACCGGCGCGACCGACCTGGCAGGGCCTCGCCGCGTGCAAGTACCCGAAACGGCTGACATGGTGAAGCCTCGAAGGCGATGGCCCGCACCTTGCTCCCGGGGGAGCCATCGCGACACGGCGCGGTTCGTATCGCCGGTAGGGAGTGAACGCAATGGTGCCAGGCATGCTGGACGTGAAGGGAACGAAGATCCTCGCGAAGTCGCTCTTCAAGGAGCTGCGTGGCAACGGCTACTCGACGAACCAGATCCTGAGCCTCTCGACCGAGCTCATCGATCTCGTCACGCAGGACCTCAAGGGCGAGCACGCCGCCGCGGCCCAGGCGGCCGCCGCGCAGGAGAGCGCCGTCGAGGCGCCGCGGGCCCTCTGATCCGAAGATTACGCGAGGCTCGGCGCGACGTCGCGGCCTCGCCAGAAGTCGAGCGCGCAGGACCGGACGGCGCCGAGAGATCGGCGCCGTTTCGTTTCTTTCATCTCGGCCGCTCGCCCCCTTCCGTTTCCGTTGACGGTCCGGAGCCTCGTCTGTAGGTTACGGCCGCTTTTCAACCCCTTGGGAGGAGGGCAGCGCCATGGCACGTATCGCAATCAACGGGTTCGGTCGCATCGGTCGGTGCGTGCTCCGCGCGGCCATCGAGCGGGGCGAGAAGGACCTCGAGTTCGTCTCGATCAACGACCTCACGGACACGAAGACCCTCGCGCACCTCCTGAAGTACGACTCGGTGCACGGCGTGCTCGCCGCCGACGTGAAGGCGTCGGAGAAGGGCATCGTCGTCAACGGCAAGGAGATCGAGGTCACGGCCATCAAGTCTCCGGCCGATCTCCCGCACCAGAAGAACAAGGTCGACGTCGTCCTCGAGTGCACCGGCCTCTTCACGGAGCGGGAGAAGGCCGAGGGCCACCTCAAGGCGGGCGCTCCGCGCGTGCTCATCTCCGCGCCGGCCAAGGGCCCGGACATCACGGTCGCCTACGGCATCAACCACGACAAGCTCGACAAGGCGAAGCACAAGATCATCTCGAACGCGTCCTGCACGACGAACTGCCTCACGCCGGTCGCGAAGATCCTGCTCGAGAGCTTCGGCATCAAGCGCGGCCTGATGACGACGATCCACTCCTACACGAACGACCAGAACCTCCTCGACCTGCCGCACAAGGACCTGCGCCGCGCGCGCGCCGCGGCGCTGTCGATGATTCCCTCGACCACCGGCGCCGCGAAGGCGGTCGCCGAGGTCATCCCGGAGCTGAAGGGCAAGCTGCACGGCACGTCGGTGCGCGTCCCCACGCCGAACGTGTCGCTCGTCGACCTCACCGTCGAGATGGACCGGCCCGCCACCGCCGAGGAGATCAACGCGGCGTTCAAGAAGGCGGCGGAGGGGAGCCTGAAGGGCGTCCTCGAGTACTCGGACGGCCCGCTCGTCTCGGTGGACTTCAACCACAACCCGGCGTCCTCGATCTTCGACGCGACGAACACGTTCGTCGTCGAAGGGACCTTCGCGAAGGTCTTCGCCTGGTACGACAACGAGTGGGGCTTCTCGAACCGCATGGTCGACGTGGCGAAGTTCCTCACGAAGTGAGGGACGCCATGGCGCTCAAGACCATCGACGCGCTCGACCTCGCCGGCAAGCGCGTCTTCATCCGCGTGGACTTCAACGTCCCGCTCGACGAGCAGGGGCGGGTGACCGACGACGCGCGCATCCGCGCGGCGCTCCCGACGCTCCAGTACGCCATCAAGGCGCGCGCGAAGGTCATCCTCGGCTCGCACCTCGGGCGCCCGAAGGGCAAGCCCGACGATCGCAAGAAGTTCTCGCTCGAGCCCGCGGCCGAGCGGCTCTCGGCGCTCCTCAAGCAGGACGTCATCCTCGCCGACGACTGCGTCGGCGACGGCGTGAAGAAGCTCGTCCGCGATCTCAAGGAGGGAGAGGTCCTCCTCCTCGAGAACCTCCGCTTCCACCCGGAGGAGGAGAAGAACGACGAGGGCTTCGCGCGCGAGCTCGCGAGCCTGTGCGACGTCTGGGTGAACGACGCGTTCGGCACGGCCCACCGGGCCCACGCGTCTACGGCGGGCATGGCCGCGTTCGTGAAGGAGAAGGCGGCCGGCTTCCTCATCCAGAAGGAGGTCGAGTACCTCGGCAAGGCGCTCGGCACCCCGGCGCGGCCGTTCGTCGCGCTCATCGGCGGCGCCAAGGTGTCCGACAAGATCAAGGTGCTCGAGAACCTCATCGCGAAGGCCGACGCCGTCTGCATCGGCGGCGCGATGGCCTACACGTTCCTCAAGGCGCAGGGCGTCCCCGTGGGGAAGAGCCTCGTCGAGGAGGACAAGCTCGAGCTCGCGCGGCAGATCCTGGACCGCGCCCAGGCGCGCAACGTGGACCTGCTCCTGCCGGTCGATCACGTGTGCGGCGCGGAGCCGAAGGAGACCGCAGCGCGCGTGGTGGTGAACGACCGCGCGATCCCCGACGGCCTCATGGGCCTCGACATCGGCCCGAAGACGCTCGATCGGTATCGCCAGCGCATCCTGAGCGCGAAGACGGTGTTCTGGAACGGTCCCATGGGCCTGTTCGAGCAGAAGCCGTGGGCGGAGGGCACCTTCGGCGTCGCGAAGGCGATGGCGGACAGCCCGGCCATCACGGTCGTGGGCGGCGGCGACAGCGCCGCGGCGGTCGAGGAGGCCGGGCTCGTCTCCAAGATGAAGCACGTCTCCACCGGCGGCGGCGCCAGCCTCGAGTTCATCGAGGGGCGCGTCCTCCCCGGCATCCAGGTCCTCGAGGGATAGCGCCGTGCCCCGTCGAAAGTTCGTCTGCGGCAACTGGAAGATGCACAAGACCGTGGCGGAGACCACGGCGCTCGTCGGCGAGCTCCGCGCCGCGCTCGGGGACCTCGCCGGCAAGGTCGACGTCGCCATCGCCCCGCCGTTCACGGCGCTCGCCGCCGCGGTGGACGCGGCGCGCGGCTCCGGGATCGAGGTCGCCGCGCAGAACGTCCACTGGGAGAAGCAGGGGGCGTTCACCGGCGAGGTGTCCGCGCCCATGCTGGCCGAGGTCGGCTGCCGCCACGGCATCGTCGGCCACAGCGAGCGGCGCCAGCTCTTCGGGGAGACCGACGAGGGAGTGCGCAAGAAGGTCGGCGCGCTGCTCGCGGCGGGTGTCCGGCCGATCGTCTGCGTGGGCGAGACGCTGGCGGAGCGGGAGGCCGGGCGGACCCTCGAGATCGTGGACCGTCAGGTCAGGCAGGGGCTCGCCGGCCTCTCCGCCGAGGCCTTCGCCGCGCTGACGCTCGCGTACGAGCCGGTGTGGGCGATCGGCACCGGCAAGACCGCCACCGCGGCCCAGGCGCAGGAGGTCCACGCGGCCATCCGGAAGATCCTCCGCGAGCTCGCGAGTTCCGCGGCGGACCAGATCCGGGTACAGTACGGCGGCTCGGTCAAGCCCGAGAACGCCGCCGAGCTCATGGCGCAGCCCGATGTCGACGGGGCGCTGGTCGGCGGCGCGAGCCTCAAGGCGGCGGACTTCGTCGCCATCGTGAAAGGTGCACTCCGTTGATCACCCTCGTCACCATCCTGCACGTCCTCGTCTGCGTCTTCCTCATCCTCGTGATCCTGCTCCAGGCCGGTAAGGGCGGCGGGATGGGGGCGGCGTTCGGCGGGGCCGGCGCGCAGACCGTCTTCGGTGGGCGTGGCGCCCAGACGCTGCTCGGCAAGGTCACGAGCATCTCGGCCGGGATCTTCATGATGACCTCGGTCTTCCTCGCGTACAACGCGTCCCGCACGCACTCGGTGGTGCAGCGCGAGGCGAGCGTCCCGGCGCAGCAGCTCCCGGCCGCGCCCGGGCAGAGCCCGCTCTCGCCGCCGCCGAACGCGCCCGAGTCGACCCCGCCGGCGCCGGCCGCGCCGTCGCAGGGGAAGTAGTCGCTTTCCCGAGAATCCGCGCCTCGGCGCGGCGGAGAGGGGATCCGGGGTCCGGGTCCCCTCTTCGCGTTCGAGCGAGGCGCTCGCGCCCGCTGCCGGACGGGCGCCGCCGCCACCCGAGCCCCCGGCTCCCTCCGTGGCCCCGAAACGCCGAGAGGGGATCCGGTTTCCCGGATCCCCTCTCTCGTTCGCGAGTGCCCAGGGCGAGATTCGAACTCGCACGCCTTACGGCGCCACCCCCTCAAGATGGTGTGTCTACCAGTTCCACCACCTGGGCGTTCCGAAGCGGACGGGTTTCTAGCAAAGGGGCGACCGGCGCGCAATAGCGCAGTTCAGGGCGACGACGATCTCGCCGAGCGCCCGTGCGGCCGTCGCCGATCCGCTAGGCGCCCTCGAGGTACTGACGCTTCTCCTCGACGTCCTTCCACTGGTCCGCGTCGGGGAGCGGGTCCTTCTTCTCCGAGATGTTGGGCCAGGTCTTGGCGAGGTCGGCGTTGAGCTGCGTGTAGTCCTTCCACTTCGCCGGCAGGCTCTCCTCCGGGAAGATCGCCTTCGTGGGGCAGGCAGGCTCACACGCGCCGCAGTCGATGCACTCGTCGGGATGGATGACGAGGAAGTTGGGCCCCTCGTAGAAGCAGTCGACGGGGCAGACCTCGACGCAGTCGGTGTACTTGCACTTGATGCAGGGCTCGGCAACCACGTAAGCCATCGACGACCTCCTCTGTGGGGCCTCTGTCTAATCTACGGCTCGTAGTAGTCGAGCCCGAGGTGGGTGATGAGCTCCTCGCCCGCCAGGTGACGCAGCGTGTTCTTGAGCTTCGTGAGCTGGATGAACAGGTCGTGCTCCGGGTAGAGCCCCTCCGCGACCATCGGGCTCTTGAAGTAGAACGACATCCACTCCTGGATCCCGCTCATCCCCGCGCGCCGCGCGAGGTCGATGAAGAGGGCGATGTCGAGCGCCACCGGCGCGGCGAGGATCGAGTCCCGGCAGAGGAAGTTCACCTTGATCTGCATCGGGTAACCGAGCCAGCCCTTGATGTCGATGTTGTCCCAGCCCTCCTTGTTGTCGCCGCGCGGCCGGTAGTAGTGGATCTGCACCTTGTGGTCGAACTTGCCGTAGAGGTCGGGGTACAGCTCGGGCTGCAGGATGTGGTCGAGCACCGAGAGCTTCGAGACCTCCTTCGTCTTGAAGCTGCCCGGGTCGTCGAGCACCTCGCCGTCGCGGTTGCCGAGGATGTTCGTCGAGAACCACCCCTCGAGCCCGAGCATGCGCGCCTTCAGCATGGGCGCGAGCACCGTCTTCATGAGCGTCTGGCCGGTCTTGAAGTCCTTGCCGGCGATCGGCACGCCCTGCGCCTTCGCGAGCTGCTGGAGCGCGGGGATGTCGACGGTCAGGTTCGGCGCGCCGTTCGCGAACGGGATGCCCTCCTTCAGCGCCGCCCACGCGTAGATCATCGACGGCGCGATGGCCGGGTCGTTCGCCGCCATGGCCGCCTCGAACGCCTGGAGCTGGCCGTGCACCGCCTGGGGCTGCAGGTACACCTCCGTCGACGCGCACCACACCATCACCGCGCGCTCGCAGCCGTGCTCGCGCATGAACCGCCGGATGTCCTCGCGGAGCAGCTCGCCGAGCTCGAGCTTGTTCGCGCCGCGCTTGACGTTCGGGCCGTCGAGCCGCTTCACGTAGTCCGGCGAGAACACCGCCGTCATCGGCTTCACCGCCGAGAGCGGCTCCTTCAGCTTCTCGAGCAGGGACTCCTCGAGCACGCGGGCGTGGCAGGCGGACTCGTAGGCGTCGTCGGGGAACACGTCCCAGCCGCCGAAGCAGATCTGGTCGAGGGGGGCGAGCGGCACGAGCTCCTTGATGAGCGGCGTCCGGCGCTCCGTCCGCTTGCCGAGCCGGATGGTCCCCATCTGCGTGAGCGAGCCGATGGGCTTCGCGAGCCCTCGACGCACCGCCTCGACGCCGGCGATGAGGGTGGTGCCGACGGCGCCGAGCCCGGGGAGGAGGACGGCGAGCTTCCCGGACGCGGGGGCGATGGGGCGTGGCTTCTTCACGGAGCGTTCCTCGGAGGTGGGGGTTCCCCCCGAAAGGTTTCAGGGGGGCGGCGTCCCGGCAAGCCCTCCGGCGACGCGCGAGGCGAATGATTCCGCGAGGTCGCGTGCGGCGGGGGCGGGCTGGCGGGTTCTCCCCTCGGGGGGTACGATGTGCGCATGTCCGGAAGCTCCGCGAGCGAGCCGCTGGTGCTCTTCGTGCATCGCGGGACCTGGCAGGACCGCTACCAGGCCACGACGCTGGCGGTGACCGCGGCGGCGCTCGGCGACGCCGTGACGGTCGCGCTGTTCTTCGAGCCGCTGCGGCTCTGGATCGGCGGCCGCTTCGACGAGGGCGCGCCTCCCGAGGCCGGCCCGGCGCGCGTGGCGAGCCTCGTGGAGAGCCTGGAGGACGCGCGGCGCGAGCTCGGGCTCCGGGTGGTGGCGTGCGACACGGCGGTCCGGCTCGCCGGGCTCGTCCCCGACGACGTCCGCCCGCGGCTCGACGCGATCGCGACGCTGCCCTCGCTCTGGCGCGCCGCGCAGTCGGGCCGGGCGCTCGTGGTGTAGCGCCGCCGGGCGCGAGGGTTGCCGCCCCCTCTGGCGCGGGATATACGCCGTCCTTCATGAGCCTCTCCGGCAAGACCGCGCTGGTGATCGGAGCGGGCGGCCTCGGCGGGCCGGCGCTCCTCACGCTCGCCGCCGCGGGCGTCGGGACGCTCGTCCTCGTGGAAGACGACGCCGTCGAGACCTCCAACCTGAACCGGCAGCCGCTGTTCAAGGAAGGCGACGTCGGCCAGCGGAAGGCCACCGCCGCGGCCGCCCGGCTCCGGGCGCTCTTCCCCTCCGTGGCGGTCGACGCGCGCGATCTCCGCTTCGACGCTGGGAACGCCCTCGCGCTCGTCGAGGCGGCCGACGTCGTCGTGGACGGCTCCGACAACTTCGCCACGAAGTTCCTCGCGAACGACGCCGCGCTGCGCGCGCGGAGGCCGCTCGTCCACGGCGGGATCCTCCGGACCACCGCGCAGCTGCTCACCGTCTCGCCCGCGGGCATCGGCGGCTGCCTGCGCTGCCTGTTCGAGGCGCCGCCGCCGCCCGGGTCGGTGCCGTCCTGCGCCGAGGCGGGCGTGCTCGGCGCCACCGCGGGGTTCGCGGGGGCGCTCATGGGCGCGGAGGCCCTCCGGCTCCTCGCCG
>NZ_JALCZC010000118.1:0-12559 GCF_022690805.1 Anaeromyxobacter sp. SG66 | reverse complement strand
GGACCCGCCTCTACCGGCTCGGCGCGGCGCCCCCGGGCTGAGCCCGGGTGGGCCGCGCGCCGCCCGTCAGGATGCCGGGTCGCGGCAGCGCGAGCGGCGGGGCGCGCAGCGCGAGGGGCTGCGGCCGCGCGGGCGTGGCGGCGAACGCGCGGAGCACACCCTCCACCGGCCGCCGCGGGGGAGCGCGCACCTCGAGGCCATAGCCGAGCCTGAACATGATCTGGGGCGCGCCGCGCTCCCCGATCGCCTCGCGCAGCCGGTGGCGCAGGTCGGGGAGCTCGATGACCTGGGAGAAGTACGACGCGTAGAGCCCGGCGCAGGTGGCGCGGAGCAGCACGCGCTGCAGCGCCTCGCCGGCGGCGATCCAGCCGGCCTCCGCGTCGTCCGGCGTGGACAGGACGAGCAGGGCCTTCGTCCCGATCGCCCGGCGCCGGTCGCGGTCCGCCTCCGCGCGGCCGGTCCCCGCGAAGCGCACGGCGAGCGGGTGCACGAAGGCGGCGGCGTCGCTCATGCCGTAGGAGTAGCCCGGCAGGCCGTCCTGGCGGCTCGACGAGTTGGAGCGCGTCCAGGCGGCGAGCTCGGCCCGGAACCTGCCGCTCGCCCACTGGAGCCGGTCGCCCTCGGCCACGATCTCCGACACCGCTCGCCGCTCGCGCTCCTCGACGACCCGCAGGGACACGTGCTCCCGGCGCGCCTCGCGGAGCAGCGCCGTGAGGAGGCCGTCCGGTGGCTCGCGGCCGTCGAGCGGGAGCCGGTTCGTGCGCCGCAGCGGGATGGCGCGGAACATGGCCTCGGCCTCCGGCGTGGACGCCCAGCGCTCCTCGAGCCGCACCCGCGCGACGAGGCCGTCCGCGCGATGGGCGGGCATGGTCTCGACCGACAGGGTGTGGCCGAAGTGCTGGGCGGCGACGCGCAGGTTCACGAGCGCCGCGCCGCACGCCATGAGGAGCTGCCGGCCATCGGGGTCTGCGGCGGGGAGCGCGCGCGAGGCGTCTGCGAAGACTCGGACCTCGTCCCCCTCGATCTCGAAGATCCAGGGCTGGGTGTTGTGGCGCGACGGCGCGAGCACCGCGTAGCGGAGCAGTGACCGCAGGCGATCCGCGGCCCCGTCGCCCTCGCGGAACCCTCCCTCCGCGGGGTGCCCCGCGTGCTCCCTGCGCATTTGACGCTCCGCGTCAGCCCGGAGCCGGGCTGGTGATACTGTGGCTATGCCCGCGCCCTGCCCCGCGCGAGTCCCCTGCCGGGCGACTCCGCCGGCGGTACGCCCGCGCCGCGCCGGATCGCGTGGTAGACCACCCGAGGAGGCCCGATCCTGAACGACATCCTCGTCGAGCTCGCCATCGTCCTCGCCCTCGTGCTGGCGAACGGCGTCTTCTCCGGCGCCGAGATCGCGGTGCTCTCGATCCGAAGGACGCGGCTCGCCCAGCTCGTCGAGGAGGGCAGCGCGTCCGCGCGCGCCGTGAGGAAGCTGCGCGACCGGCCGGAGCAGTTCCTCGCGACGGTGCAGGTCGGCATCACGGTCATCGGCGCCACCGCGGCCGCGTTCGGCGGCGCCTCGCTCGCGCGGAGGATCGCCCCTGCGATCGCCACCCTCCCCGGCCTCGCGCACTACGCGGAGGCGATCGCGCTGGCCCTCGTCGTCGCCGCCGTCTCCTACCTGTCCCTCGTGCTCGGCGAGCTCGTCCCCAAGTCCATCGCGCTGCGGGCGGCCGAGCGCTACGGCCTCGCCATCGCCCGGCCGCTCCTCGGGATCGCGCAGGTCGCCCGGCCGCTCGTGTGGGTCCTGACGCAGTCCTCGAACCTGCTCCTCCGGCCGTTCGGCGATCGGACCACCTTCACGGAGTCGCGCCTGTCCGCCGAGGAGCTCGAGCAGCTCGTCGACGAGGCCGGCCGGGCGGGGGCGCTCGACGCTCCGACCGCCGAGATCGCCTCGCGCGCGCTGGCCTTCCGCGATCTCACGGCGGGGGACGTGATGGTGCCGCGGAGCCGGGTGGTCGCGCTGCCGCGGGACGCGTCGCAGGAGGACCTGAAGCGAATGCTCCTCGAGGAGGGGCACTCGCGCATGCCCGTGTTCGACGGCACCCTCGACAACCTGATCGGCTACGTGATGGCGAAGGACCTCGCCGCGATGGCGTGGGAGCGGCAGCTCATCGTCCTCGACGACCTCCTCCGCCCGGTGCACTTCGTCCCGGAGGCGGCCAAGGCGGTCCACGTGCTGCGCGACCTCCAGCGCCGCCGCACGCAGATCGCCGCGGTGGTGGACGAGCACGGCGGCATCGCAGGGCTCCTCACCCTCGAGGACCTCGTCGAGGAGCTCGTCGGCGACATCTTCGGCGAGACGGAGGAGCCCGAAGCGCTCTGGCACACCGAGGCGGACGGCGCCGCGCTCGTCCGCGGCGAGGCGCCCATCCGCGAGGTGAACCGCGGCCTCGCGCTCGACCTACCCGAGGGCGAGGACTACACGACCGTCGCCGGCCTGTGCATCGCGCTCGCCGGCGCCGTCCCCGAGCGCGGCGCGCGGCTGCGCACCGACGACGGGACCGAGATCGAGATCGTCGAGGCGTCGCCGCGGCTGGTGCGGCTCGTGCGGATCCGGCCGAAGGCCCCGAGCAGCGAGGAGGACGAGGCGGCCGGGGAGTAGGCTCGGCATGGTTCGCACGGGGGCTGCGCCCCCGCTCGCCTACCCTGCGCCGAGCGCCCTCAGCTCCGGCGTCTCCGCCCGCAGCCGGCCGCGGGCGATCGCCCAGCGGAGCGTGTCCTTCACCATCTCGTCGAAGGGCCGGATCCCGTAGCCCAGCTCGCGCTCCGCCTTCGCGCTCGACACGAACGTGTAGAGCGCGGCGGCGCGGACGAGCTCGCGGGTCATCGCGGCCTGGCCGCCGCCGAGGCGGGCGAAGAGCTCCTGCAACCCCGCCGCGGCGAGCGCGGCGGCGAGCGGGATACGCGGCGGCGCCTTCACGCCGGACAGCTCGGCGACCCGGGTGACGAGCTCGCTCACGCGCAGGTTGTGGCCGCCGAGGATGTAGGTCTCGCCGGGCCTCCCGCGCAGGAGCGCCGCCACGTGACCGCGCGCGACGTCGCGCACGTCGCAGAACGACGCGCCGCCCTCCACGTAGGCGGGGATGCGCCGCCGCACGAGCGCCACGACCGTCGCCGCGGACGAGCCGTGCACGTCGCCGGGCCCGAGCACGTAGGCGGGGCGCACGACCACGACGGGGAGCCCGCGGGCGGCGAGCGCGAGCGCGACCTGCTCGCCGCGGAGCTTCGAGACGAAGTACGGGATGCCGAGCGCCTCGGCGTTGCCGGCGGAGGTCTCGTCGGCGATCCGCGCGTCGCGGGTCCCCCCGAGCACCGCGGTGGACGAGGTGAGCACCGCGCGCGCGACCCCCGACTCCCTCGCGGCCCCCAGCACGACCTCGACGGAGCGCGCGTTCGCCGCCATGAGCGCGTCGGGCGAGGCGCGGAAGCCGGCGAGGCCGGCGGTGTGGACCACGGCGTCACAGCCGTCGAGCGCGGCCCGGACCGCCTCCGGATCGAGCGCGTCGCCGCGCGCGAGCTCCAGGGGCGCGGCATCGCCCTCCGGCGAGGCGAGGGCCTCCAGCCCCGAGGTGTCGGAGCGCTCCCGCGCCAGCGCACGGACCGCGTGCCCGCTCGCGAGGAGCTCGCGGGCGACGGCGCCTCCGAGGAATCCCGTGGCGCCGGTCAGGAGGACGCGCATCGCGCGCTGGACGGCGGCGCCGAGTGGCGCTCGATCGTGTCGAGCAGCACGCCCAGCTCGAACGGCTTCGAGAGATAGCCGTTGACCCGAGGGAGCGGCATCGCGGGGGTGGACGCCGCCGCGGTCATGAGGACGATGGGGATGTCGCGCAGCGTCGCGTCCTCACGCAGCGCGTCGATGAGCTGCGCGCCGTTCATGACCGGCATCACCAGATCCACCACGATGAGGTCGGGGGGCGCCGCGTCGCGGAGCCAGCGAAGCGCCTCCTTGCCGTTCTCGACCGGCGCGACGGCGTAGCCCTCGGAGACGAGGCACTCGGCCACGCTGTCTCTGATGCCGTCGTCGTCCTCGACGAGGAGGATGGAGCGGTTCATGTTCATGGGTCGGGACGGGCAGTTATACCCTGCCCCCCGAGGGGACGGCCGGCTCCGATGGGGAACCGTGCACTGGAGCAGGCGATCGGCGCCCCACCCGGTGACACGCCGGCGTCCAGCGGGACGGTGGCTCAGATCTCGAGCGTGCTCCCCGGCTGCGTCTCGAAGATCGGGACGGCGGGCGCGCCTCCGATCGGCGGGTGGCCCGGTGGGAGCCGGGGCGCGGCGGGAGAATGCCCGAGCGGCTCCTGGGACGCGCTCTCACCCGCCGGCCCGCCGCAGCCGTGCACCGCCCGGAGCTCGCCCACCATCGCCTCGAACCGTTCGCGGGCGTTCGCGTCGCCGCCGTGCAGGGCAGCGAAGTACTCCCGGGCGAGCTCGGGGTCCTGCAGCATCCGGGCTGCCGTGAGCCCGGAGCACAGGTCGGTCTCCGTGCCGTGTGAGCGGCGGGCGGAACCGATAACGACCCCGAGGGCCAAGGCCGCGACGACGACGGCAAAGCGCTTCATGACCCCTCCCGGGCGAGGGGAAACCCCACCCCTGGAGATCGATGTAAGCGCGACCTAGTCTCGCAGCCCGGCTGCACGTGCGCCCGGTAGGGGCTCGGCTTTGCACGCTCCGTGCGTTCGCGGACGAACCGGACGCTTCAGGGACGGAAGCGTCTCTCGATGCGGTGGCGGAGCTGGTCGAGCAGCGCCTCGGGCGAGGTGCCAGAGGACGGATCCACCGCGAGGCGAAGCTTCGCGCCGGGCGCCACCGGCGCGTCGGCGGAGAGCACCCCGCCGCGGGATGTGCCGAGCGACAGCGCCTCTCCGGGAACGTCGACGCCGTACTGGACGAGGTACAGCTCGGCGAAGCGGCGGAGCAGCTCTCCGGCGGTCAGCCGCTCGCGCTCTGCCGGGAGCATCTGGAACCCGATCGCCGTGCCGGCGAGCTGCGCGGTCACCTCCGCGACGAGCCCGAGCCTGAGGGCGTGCGGCGCGAGCGCCTCGAGCCCGTCGAGCTCGCCGTATCGCCAGTAGCTCCGCAGGATGGCGCCGCAGCCGGGGCAGACGACGCCGTGGCGCTCGTCGAGCCCGCGGGTGCGGAGGAGGTGCTGCGCCGGACCGCTCGCGCCGCAGCCCGCGCAGGCCTCGGCCGGCCCGAGCGTGGCGAGCACCGCGCGCGCGAGCGCCGCGACCTGCTCGCGCTCGAGCGCGATGCGGACGCCTGCGAGGAGCTCCGCCTCGGCGAGCTGGACACCCGCCACGACCTCCTCGCCGTGGGCGCGAGCGCCGAGCACGAGGTGCCGCGGCAGCCGCGCGAGCGCGCGCGCGAGCTCGGGCGCGTCGGGCAGCGCCGGACGCAGCCGCTCCCACGCCGCGCTCCAGCCCTCGGCCCGCGCGATCGCGTCCGGCGGCCGTCCCCCAGCCTCCTCCGCGAAGAACGCGAGGAGCGTCAGCGCCGCCTCGGCCGGCGACGCCTGCGCCGCATCCTCGAGCTTGCGCGCGAGGTCGCGCGCCGCGGGCGTGGCGCGCTGCCGCTCGAGCCGCGCCGCGCCCATCCGCACGAGGCCGCCCTCCGCCAGCGGGTCGAACGCCCGCCGCGCGCCGGTCGGTCCGCGTCTCTCGATCTTCGTCATGAACGCCGTCCTCGCGCGCGCGACCGCGCGCGCCGCCGTGCCCAGCAGCCCGAGGCGGACGAGCGCGTCCGCGTACGCCGCGCGCGCCTCGTCGGCGAGCTCGACGTGCGTCTCCCCGAGGAGGTCCCCGCCCGCCTGCGCGCGGCGGCGCGACTCGGCGAGGAGCCGCGCCGTGTCGCTCCGCAGGAGCCGCTCCCGCTCGCGCCCGAGCGCCGCGCGGATCCGCTCGAGCGCGCTCGTCCGCCGGTCGAGGTGGGCGCGCCGCTCCTCGGGCGAGACGTCCGGGTCGAGCTCTCCCGCGCCGAGCCGCTCCGCCATCAGCTCGAGCGTGGCGAGATCGCCAGCCTCGTACGCCGCGTTCGCGCGCGCCATGAGCTCGCCGAGCCGCTCGCGCGCGCCGTCCTCCTGCGCGAGGTCGGGGTGGAGCAGGCGGGCGAGGCTCCGGTGCAGCCGCTTCAGCGCGAGCGCCTCGGGCTCGAGCATCGCGGCTGCCTCCTCCGCGTCCCCCCCGTCACCGGCCTCGCCCTCGCGCTCGGCTCCGTCGTCGTCCTCGGCCTCGGAGCGCCGAACCCGGGCGGCGCGCGCCGCCGCGGCGGCCGCGGAGAGCGGGCCGCCGGAGCGTCGTGCCCCCGCCTGCGGTGCCGTCGCGCCGCCGTCACGGAGCTCGCCCTCGAGCACGGCGAGCCGGCCCTCGAGGGCCTGGATGCGCCGGACCAGCCGCTCGGCGGCGTGGAGCTCCTGGAAGGCCTCTCCGAGCGACCGCTCGTAGGCGCGCGCGAAGTCGGCGAGCGTGGCCGAGAGCGCCTCGACCTCGAGGTCGAGCGCGGTCACCTCCTCGAGCGTCGAGCGGAGCCGCGCCTCGGCGGCGAGCGTGGCCGGGTCGGGGGCGGGCCGCCCGACGTGCACCAGCGCCGAGCGCGCCCGCGAGTCGCCCATCGGCGACCGTTCTATCACCGGCCGGCGCCGGCCGCGAACCGCCCCGCCTCGCTCGCCGGCCCGGGGCGCCGGGACAGCTGCCACGCGCCGTAGGCGACGAGCACGATCACGGCGTACTGCGCGGGCGTGAGCCCGAGGTAGCGCGCGTCCGCGTAGACCACGTCGCGCGCGCGTAGGAAGTCGAGCAGGAAGCGGGCGAGGCCGTACACCACCGCGAGGAGACCGAGCAGCCGGCCGCGCAGGATCCCGCGGCGGTGGAGCACCCACAGCACCGCGCCGAGCGACAGGAGCACGATGGCCTCGTAGAGGCCGAGGTCGTGGCGCCCGCCGTCCGGGAAGCGCACCGCCAGGAAGAAGTCGCTGTGGATGCCTGGGTGGTCGTGCACCGTGAAGCAGCCGACGCGGGCGATGCCCCAGCCCGGCGCGACGCCGAGCGCGAACGCGTCCCCGTAGTCGTGGAAGCGGATCTTCTTGCGCCGGAAGTAGAAGGCCGCGGCGAGGACGCCGCCGAGGAGCCCTCCCATCGACGAGAGGCCCTCCCAGAACTTGAGGATGCGCCAGGGGTCCTCGAGCTCCTCCGGGTGGTAGAAGAAGAGGTGCACGAAGTGCCCGGCGAGGACCCCCGTGAGCACCCCGACCACCGCGAAGTCCAGGATGACCTGAGGGTTCCTGCCGGTCTCGCCGGCGCCGCGCGCGGCGAGCTTCACCGCGGCGAGGATCCCGAGCGCGGACAGCACGCCGAAGGACTGGATGGTGAAGGGACCGAGCGACAGGCTCGGCAACTCGAACCACGGGATGAGGGCGAGCGGCATCGGGCCCGTGTTTACGACCGACCACTCGCCCGGCCAAGAGAAAATGCTGACCCCTCCCTCCCCCTGACGAACGCGGCCGCTCGGTGGCCTCCGCCAGCGGGCCCTCCGCGCCGCCCGAGCCCCCGGGCGCGTCCCGCGCAATTGTGGCGCCCCGCCGCGCCCCGCCGCGGTGGCGTCCCGAGCCCGCGCGTGCGCTATGAGCGGGCAGGGAGCGAGGGCATGGCGGAGATCCCGGAAGGCCTGCGCGAGCTCGCGGCGACGCTCTTCCCGGGCGCAGCGCTCGAGGCGGTCGAGCCGCTCGCGGCGGACGCGGCGGGCGGCGAGGCGGAGAAGGCGATCGGCTACGGCGAGCCGCTGCGCGTCACGGTCCGCCTCCCGGACGGCGCGCGCCGCCGGTTCGTCTTCCGGACGCAGCGCGCCGACGCCTTCGGCCACGACCGCCGGGCGGACCGCCTCGAGGGTGCGCTCCTCTCCCACGAGCTCTTCAACGCGCTCCCCGCCCACGTCCGCGCGCTCGACGTCGGGGTGGCGAAGGCGGACGGGCGCTTCCTCTCGCTCTCCGGGACCGGCGAGCCCTACCTCGTCACCGACTTCGCGGAGGGCGCGCTGTATGCGGAGGACCTGCGGCGCCTCGCGCGCGGAGGCGCCGCGCTGCCGCTCGACCTCGCGCGCGCGGACGCGCTCGCGGGCTACCTCGCCGCGCTGCACGGGGAGAAGCTCGACGACGCGATCGCGTGGCGGCGCGCGGTGCGCGATCTGGTGGGGCACGGCGAGGGGATCTTCGGGATGGTGGACGGCTATCCGCCCGCGGTGCCCGCCGCGCCGCCCGAGCGGCTCCGGGCGATCGAGGAGCGCTGCCTCGCCTGGCGCTGGCGGCTCCGCGAGCGGCCCGCGCGCCTCGCCCGCACCCACGGCGACTTCCACCCCTTCAACATCGTGTTCCGCCCGCCCGGCGCCGGCGAGGACGGCTCGGGCTTCGCGCTCCTCGACGCCTCCCGCGGCGGCAAGGGCGATCCCGCCGACGACGTCGTCGCGCTGGCGGTGAACTACCCGTTCTTCGCGCTCGATCACCCCGGCGCCTGGCGCGCGCTCGGCCTGCTGTGGCGCCGCTTCTGGGGCCGCTACCTCGCCGCGAGCGGCGACGCAGCGGTGCTCGAGAGCGCGCCGCCCTACCTCGCCTGGCGGGCGCTCGTGCTCGCCTCGCCGCGCTTCTACCCGCGCCTCACCGCCGCCTCGCGCGACGCCCTCCTCGGCCTCGCCGAGCGCGCGCTCGACGCCGGGCGGCTCGACCTCGACGCGCCAGCGGCGCTCTTCACGGAGGACGGGGCGTGACGCACGGGCCCGGCGGCGGTGCGGTCGTGTGGGTGACGGGGCTCCCCTCGTCGGGCAAGTCCACCTTCGCGCGCCGCCTGCGGGCGCGGCTCGCCGCCCGGGGGCGGCCCGCGGCGCTCCTCGACGGGGACGCGGTGCGCGCCGCGCTGCACCCGGCGCCCGGCTACGAGCCGGCCGCGAGGGCGGCGTTCTACGAGACGCTCGGCGATCTCGCGCTGCTGCTCGCGGCGGACGGGCTCGTCGCCGTCGTGGCCGCCACCGCGAGCCGGCGCGCCTTCCGCGACCGCGTGCGCGCGCGAGCGCCCCGCTTCGTCGAGGTCCACCTGGCGGTGCCCGCGGAGCTCTGCGCCGCGCGCGATCCGAAGGGCCTGTGGGCGCGCGCCCGGGCGGGCGAGGCGCCGGAGCTCCCCGGCGCCGGCCGCGCGTACGAGCCGCCCGTCGCGCCGGAGGTGGTCGCGACGGGCGGTGAGGACGACGCCGCGCTCGAGGCCGCGCTGGCGGCGCTCGGGTGAGACTCATCATCAGAGCTCGATCCCGACCCCTCCGACGACGCCGAAGGTCGTGCCGCCGGCCTCGTAGGTCGAGCGCGTCGTGGTTGCGCCGCCCGAGGACGGCACCGCGACGTCCTTCTTCACGAGATCCCAGCGCGCGAACGGCGCGCCGGAGAGGACGAGGCGCGTCGGGCCGAGCGGCAGGCGCAGGGACAGCGTGGGGCGGACGCCGACGTAGGGCAGCCAGACCGACTGCGCGTCGGTGCCGATGTTCGTGATGCGGTGCCCGCCGAGCTCGCCGAGGAAGTCCACGCGGACGAGGTCGGTGACGTCCCACTTGAAGCCGACGAGCGGCGTGAGGACGAAGCTGTCCGTCGCCTCGCGGAACGAGCCCTCGTACAGCGCGCCCACGTCGAGCCAGCCGAGGCGGAGGAGCGCGGAGGCGCCGTAGGTGTCGAGGTTGCCGTCGAGCGTGTCCCGATCGAGCGTCTCCACGCCGTGCTTCAGCCCGAGCACGTCGTAGCGGGAGGCGCCGCCCCAGACGCCGAGCGTGAGGGACCAGCCCGAGTTGGGGGCGGTGTCGGCGGCCGCGAGGCGAGGCCCCGCGAGGGCGAGGGCAGCGGCGATGATGAAGAGGCGGGGGGTGCGCATGAGCCACTCCTGTCGTCGAAGAACCACGATGTCGTCCGTCCCGGTCAGCTCCGCTCGCAGGGCGGCGGCGCCTCCGGGGCGTGATCCCGCCCATTCGACGGGATGGGCAGGCGTGGAGCAAGAACCGCACCGCCGCGCCCGGTTCGGCGGCGGGCCCGCGGCGCCGCTCTGCTATCCTCGCCCACATGGTCGCTCTCGATCCGGTCACGTTCGTCCGCTCGACCCCGCCGTTCGACGGGCTCCCGCAGGACGCGTTCGACCACGCTGCGCGCGCCATCGAGATCGTGTTCCACCCGGCCGGCACGCGGCTCCTCACCCGCGGCGGGGAGCCCTCGCAGCACCTGTACGTGATCCGCAAGGGGGCGGTCCGGCTCGAGCGCGAGGGCCAGACCGTGCAGCTCCTCGAGGAGGGCGAGATCTTCGGCTTCACCTCGCTCATCTCGGGCGAGGCGACGCTCGACGTGACCGTCGAGGAGGATCTGCTCGCCTACCGCCTGCCCCAGTCGGAGTTCGAGAAGCTGCTCGCGCACGCGGCCTTCGCGGGCCACTTCGCCTCGGGGCTCGCCGAGCGCCTCCGCAACAGCCTCGAGCGCTCGCAGGTGGCGAGCTTCCAGCCCGACCTCGGCGTCCCCGTCGCGACCCTGCTACGCGGCCGCGGGCCCGTGCGCGTCCCGGCGACCGCCACGGTGGGCGAGGCGGCGCGGGTCATGGCCGAGCGCTGCGTGGGGTCGGCGCTCGTGGACTCGGATCCGCCGGGCATCGTGACGGATCGTGACTTCGGGCGTCGCGTGCTCGCGATGGGACGCGGCCCCGAGACGCCCGTGGTCGAGGTCGCGAGCGCGCCGCTCCGCACCGTGCCGGCGGAGACGCCGGTGTACGAGGCGTGGCGCATCCTCCTCGACTCGGGGGTGCACCACCTCCCGGTCACGCGGGGCGGAGAGATCACAGGCGTGCTCTCGTCCACCGACCTCCTGCGCTTCACCGCGGCGGGACCCGTGGCGGTGATGCGCAGCGTCGAGCGGCTCGCGAGCCGGGAGGCGCTGCCGGGGTACGGGGCGCGCGTCGCGGAGATGGCGTCGGCGCTGTTCGCGGGCGGGCTCGAGCCGATCGTGATCGGCGGGTTCGTGGCGCGCCTCAACGACACGCTCCTCGCCCGCATCCTCCGCATGGCCGAGGCCGACCTCGGCGCGCCCCCGACGCCCTACACCTGGCTCGCCTTCGGCTCCGAGGGGCGCATGGAGCAGACGCTCCTCACCGATCAGGACAACGCGCTCGTCTACGGTGAGGACACGCCGGCCGCCCGCGCCTACTTCGCGCGCTTCGCCGAGCGCGCCATCGCGGACCTGCAGGCGGCCGGGTTCCCGCGCTGCCCGGGCGGCTACATGGCGACGCGCTGGCAGGGCCCGCTCGAGGAGTGGCGCGAGCGGTTCCGCGGCTGGCTCGAGAAGCCCACCCCCACCGCGCTCCTCGAGGCGTCGATCTTCTTCGACTTCCGGCCCGTGTACGGCGGCCTCGACGTGTCGATGCTCCACGCGCTCGCGGGCCGGGCGGCCGGCGCGCGCACCTTCCTCTCCGCCATGGCGAAGAGCGCCCTCACCTTCCGGCCGCCGGGCGGGCTCGTGCTCCGGATCCGCGGCGACGCCTCGAAGGTGGACCTCAAGCTGAAGGGCATCAGCTCGATCGTCTTCCTGGCCCGCGTCTACGGCCTCGAGGCCGGAGCGCGCACGTCCAACACGCTCGGCCGCCTGCGCGCCGCCTGCGAGGCGGGGCTCATCGCGAAGGACACGCTCGAGAACCTCTCGGAGGCGTACGGGTTCCTCCTGAGGCTGCGCCTGCGCGAGCAGCTCCGGATGATCGCCGAGGGCCGCCCGCCCGTGAACGTCGTCTCGATCGCCGATCTGTCCTCGCTGGAGCGCAGCCGGCTCCGCGACACGTTCCGCGCGATCGAGGACTGGCAGGAGCGGGCGGCCTACCACTACCGCACCGACATGTTCTGACCCGGCGCACGATCCCGGGCCTGCGACGGGGGTGCTCGCTCCTCGCGGCTCCGGCGTACGGAGGCAGTCTCAGGATTCGTCACATCTTCGGCTGCTGAACCGAGGGAGCGGCTTCGGTCGGCCGAGCGGCGCACCGCGCGCTCCGGCTGGGCATCGACGGGTCAGCACGCGCGCGCCGGAACGCTCCGGGCGGAGCACTGCGGGCGGCAGAGCGGTGAGCGTCACCGGCGGGGGCGCAGGGGTTCGGAAGCCCGGAAGTACGCGAGCGGCGAGTCGTCGCTCTGGCCGCGCGGCCATGCGACCCAACCCCGGTTCGCCGGAGGTTCTCCCAACTCCGGGCGGGCTGCCGCAGGGTCACGGCGCCCACATTCCCAGCTGCCTGACGGGACGCAGTGGCGCCACGTCAGCGCGCGAGAGCGACGATGGCCCGTCGCCCGCGTCGCGGCGGAAGCGATCCATGTGCTCGCGCCCGAAGGTGCTCTCTGCGTGAAGCAGGTCGTGAGCTCGGCAGGCGAGCCGAAGATTCTCGATCGTGGACGGTCCCCCGAGGGCGGCGGGCTGGATGTGGTCGAGCTCGAGCTTCCAGCGGCTGTTGCAGCGGCAGCCGTCCGGGCCGACCCAGGCGCA
>NZ_JALCZC010000117.1:0-12714 GCF_022690805.1 Anaeromyxobacter sp. SG66 | reverse complement strand
AGGCGGGCGGCGGCGGGCGGGAGCCGCCACCCGGGCGCGGGCGCGGGGACGACGGGGGCGAGCGCAGGCCGCGTCTCGACGCCGCCCGCCGGCTCCGCCGGCGATGCCGAGAGCTGCGCGCCGGAGAGCGACAGCGCGGGCGAGGGCGTCGCGTTCGGCGGCAGGACGAACGCCGGTCCGAGCGCCCCCGCGAGGTCCGCGCGCAGCGCGCTCGCGCAGGGGTGGCGCGCGTCGGCCTCCTTCGCGCACGCGCGCGCGATCGCCGCGACGAGCCCGGGGTAGGCGCCGAGGTCCGGGCGCGGGTCGGTGAGCGGCGGCACCGGGCGCGTCGCCTGCATCATGAGGAGGGCGCGCGGCTCGTCGGCCTTGAACGGGTGGCGGCCGGCGAGCATCCGCCAGGCGATGAGGCCGACCGCGTAGAGGTCGGCGCGCGCGTCCACCTCGCCCCCGAGCGCCTGCTCCGGCGCGAGGTACTCGGGCGTGCCGACCACGACGCCGGCCTGCGTGGCGCTGCCGCTCGCGGGATCGGCGATCTTCGCGATGCCGAAGTCGAGGAGCTTCGTGACCTCGCGCCCGCTCGCGGTCCTGGCGAGGAACACGTTCTCCGGCTTGAGGTCGCGGTGCACGACGCCGAGCGCGTGCGCCGCCTCGAGCCCGGCGCACACCTGCCAGAGCACGGGGACGGCCTCCTCGGGCGACAGGAACCCCTCGCGCCGGAGCCGGTCGAAGAGGCTCTCGCCGGAGAGGAGCTCCATGACGAGGAAGAGCCAGCCGTCCGGGCAACGGCCGAAGTCGGTGACGCGCACGATGTTGTCGTGCTCGAGCGCGCTCGCGATCTCGGCCTCGCGCCGGAACCGCTCGACGAGGTCGGCCGACGCGGAGAGATCCGGGCGGAGGACCTTCACCGCCACGTCCTTGCGCAGGTGGACGTGGCGGGCCCGGAACACCGCGCCCATGCCGCCCGTGGCGAGGTGCGCGACGAGCTCGTACCGTCCGTCGAGGACGGAGCCGAGGAGCGACGCGGGCTCGAACCGGGCCACCTGCGGCTGTGCGGGATCGGACACCTGGGGCGGAATTCTACCCCACCGCTCCTTTTCCCGGCTCCGCGGCCGTGTCGGGTATCCGAGGGGCGAGGGCGTTGGGGGCGCCGCGCGCCACCTACACCGGCGTCCGGCGCGCTCGCCCGGCGCCGCGGCGCGCCGCGTCGCGGACGGCGTCAGGCGGCCTTCCCGCGGGGCGAGACCGCGGAGAGGAGGGCGCGCTCCAGGCGGGCCGCGACGTGGCTCCAGAGGAAGCGGGCCGCGACGCGGGCGCGGCCGCGCGCGCCCATGGCGCGGGCGCGCACGGGATCCGCGAGGAGGCGCTCGAGGGCGTGCGCGAGCGCGCCGGCGTCGCCCGGCGGGACGAGGAGCCCGGTCTCGCCCTCGCTCACGATCTCGGGCACCGCCTCGTGGTCGGGGCCGACGCAGGGCACGGCGCAGGCCATCGCGTCGAGGAACGCGAGGCCGAACGGCTCGCGCAGCGAGGGCATGGCGAAGACGGTCGCCTGCGCGAAGAGGGCGGGCAGCTCGTCGAGCTCCACGGGGCCGAGCCAGTGTCCCCCCTCGGGCAGCTTCGGCGGCGTGGGCGGGCCGGCCACGAGCAGCCGCGCGCGCGGCTCGAGCCGCCGCAGCCGCGCGAACGCCTCCGCGAGCACCGGGCCGCCCTTGCGGGCGAAGTCGCGCCCGACGAACAGGATCGTCCGGCCGTCGTCCTGGCGGGGCGCGTTTCCCGGGAAGGTGTTCGCGCCGGCGCCCACCACGCGGACGCGCGCCGGATCGACGCCGTAGTCGTCGGCGAGGGAGCGCGCGACGTTCTCGCTGAAGGTCGCGACGAGGCGGGCTCGACGGTAGAGCGCCGTCTCTCGCGCGCGCCAGGCCTCGCCGTAGTCCACCGGCGCGGCGAGCCCGGCCACCGGCCAGGCTGGGCTCCTCATCGCGAGCGCCCGCGTGTGATCGAGGAGGAGCGCGTACGGGTACGGGGCCGGGAGGCCCGGGGCGAAGAGCGCGCCGTTCTGCAGCACGACCTGGGGCGGCGGGTCGAGCGCCCGCAGCGCCTCGCCGGCGCGGAGCGCGTGGTGGTCGAACGCGTACGGCGTGTTCCAGCGGTGGTCGAGCGCGCTGCGCCCGAGGCCGAAGCGGGCGGCCGCGACGGCGAGGTTCAGGGCGAACGCGGGCGCGGGTCGGAGCCTTCGGCTCACCGGGTCGCGCGGCTCGAGATCCCCCGTCGCCTCGACGAGCCGGACGTCGTGCCCGCGCGCCTCGAGCGCGCGCGCCACCTGGTCGGTGACGCCGCTCTGCGCGCCGTAGTGGACGTACGCGATGGACAGCCGGCCCGTGCGCAACGCGCTCCCCCCGGGGGGAAAGCTGGGCCGCGAGGGAGGGGAGGGGAACCCGGCGCGGCCGGGGCGCGCCGGGGCCTTTCCGGGCGACTACACGCCGGCCGGGCGCTCGCCCTGGCGCGCCGTGACCACCGTGTGGATGCCGCCCCGGACGGCGAAGTCGCCCACGACCTCGATCCAGCGGGGCTGGATCGCCCGGACGATGTCGTCGCAGATCCGGTTCGTCACGGCCTCGTGGAACGTCCCCTCGTCGCGAAAGCTCCACAGGTAGAGCTTCAGGCTCTTCAGCTCCACGCAACGCTCCGCCGGGACGTAGCGAAGCCGGATGGTGGCGAAGTCGGGCTGCCCGGTCATCGGGCACACGCAGGTGAATTCCGGGCACTCCATCGAGATCTCGAACGGGCGCTCGGGCTTCGGGTTGGGGAAGGTGTCCAGCTCTCGGGAGGGCTTCGTCGGCATGGCGGCGTGGTTCTTTCGGGCGATGGAAGCCCGGATACGTCCTTCGTGTGGACTGTCGGGATTTCGAGGTAGGCACTGGAAAGTCTACCGGTGCCGGGGCCCCTGGATCGAGCCAAGCCCCTGTAACCCCGACCGTCGGGGCGAGGCAAGCGGATTGCTAGTGAGGAGAGGACGAGCACGCCACGCCGAATCGCCCCCACCGGAGGGACCATGAAGGCCAACCGCCGCCGTCGTTCCGAGAAGAGCACCGCTACCCGCCGGCTCGTCACTACCCTCGGTGAGCTGATCTCCGCCGCGTACGAGTCCGTTCCGGGGATGGGCGATCAGCGCCTGGAGCGCGCGCTCGAGCTTCTGACGCGCTCACCCCTCGCCCGTCACATGAACCCTCACGTGGAGTTCGTCCGCTAGCCGTCCACCCCCTGCGCGGCGCCACGCTCCGCCTGCGACCGGAGCCCTGCGCCGCGGACGGCCGCCGGCGAGACTTCACACCGACCGGGCCTGGCGCCACGCGCCGGGCCCGGCGCCTTTTCGGGATCCCTCGAGCTAGAACGCCGCGGCGAACGCGAGGACGAGCAGCACGAGCGCCTCGCCGGTGATGAAGCCCGACGCGAGCGGCGTCGCGTAGACCTCCTCCGTGCGCGGGCTGAGGCGCCGCCACAGATCCTGGCCGATCCCGCCGATCACCATCGGCACGACCGCGAAGCCCGGGATGAGCGCGCCGAGGCCGATGGCGGTCGGCGAGGGCACGTAGCGCCCGAAGCGCGGGTTCGACTCGAGGACCGTGAGCACCACCCCGACGACGAGGGCGATGACGAGCGCCACGAGCGCGCTCGTGGGGAGCGCGCCGAAGCCCTTCGAGAGGAGCTCGGCGAAGCCGGCCCACTTCACGGAGATGGGGGAGGTGAGCCCGCCCTCCCCGCCGATGCCGTACTTGGCCCGCACCGCCGGATAGGCGAACGCCACCGCCGCGGCGCCGACCGGGACGCCGATGAGCTGCAGGTAGGTGAGGTGGCGGTTCGTGGAGCCGACGATCCGGCCGGCCCGGTAGTCCTGCATGAGGTGCTCGCCGTTGGCGGCGACCGCGCCGCTCATCCCGGAGCCGATCATGTTGATCGGCACGTGCCCGGGCGCGAGCACCGCGAACACCGCCTGCATCACGTTCGCCATGGCCGAGATGGGCGCCCAGTTCGTCTCGCCGAGCACGCGGATGCCGACGAGCATGAGGATCATCGAGAGGAGCACCGACACCGCGGAGAGCCAGAGCGGGAAGCCGAGCGAGATCTTCTGCACGGCGGCGAGGACCACCCCGCAGGCGAGCGCGCCCCACACCACCCAGCGCATCGGGAAGTCGCCGCCCGCGTCCGCCTCCTTCCCGGAGAGGCCCTGGAACGTCTTCGCGATGACCTTCCACTTCAGGGCGAGGGCGGTGAGGCCGCCCGACACCATGAGGCCGGTCGCCGGCCACATGATCCAGCGCTGCAGCACCGCGTTGAAGGTGAGCTCCGGGACGAGGCCGCGCGCGAGGAGCGGCTCGGGCGCGACGATCCAGGCGAGCACCATGCCGAGCGCCATGGAGAGCGTGACGCGCAACCCGACGAGGATGCCCGCGCCGAGCGACAGCACGCCGAGCTCGGTTCCGACCCGCAGCGACTCGGCGTGCGGCGTGAGGAAGCGGAAGGCGAAGGTCTCCGGGATCCAGCCGAGCGACTGGCGGAGGAGGGTGAGGCCGGCCGAGACCGCGCCGCCTAACCCGAGCGCGGCGACCCGCGGGCCGGCCTGCTTCGGCCCCTCGTCGAGGACGAGCAGCGTCTCGCCGGCGGCGGTGCCGTCCGCGAAGGGGAGGTTCTCCTGGTCGATGTAGTGCTTGCGCAGCGGCACCGCGAGGAGCACGCCCAGGAGGCCGGAGGGCGCGAGCCAGGCGAAGATCTGCAGGCTCGAGAGGTGCAGGTTCATGAGCCCGCGCTGGTTCAGCATGTCGATGGCGGCGAGGACCACCGCCATGAAGCCGACGCCCGAGCCGGCGGCGGTCCCGGCGGTCTGGACGAGGTTGTTCTCCCAGCGCGTGCCGCGGCGGCGGGTGATCACGCCGATGATCGAGATGAGGATGAAGCCCAGGAAGGCGCTCACCACCGAGATGTTCGGCCCGTAGCCGATGCGCAGCACCACGGTCGGCTCCGCCGCGCCCATGAGCGCGGCGACGAGGACGGCGATGGCGATGGCGCGGGCGGTCAGCTCGCGCTTCGCCACGGCGGGCGGCAGGACGGGGGTGGCCGGAGTCGAGGCGGAGGGCTCGCGCATGCGGGGCGAGACTCTATCCCCGACCCGCCGGGCGGGCCATGGAGACCGCCGGGCCCGTCAGGGCGTGGCCCGCGCGCCGAGCGCCGCGGAGGAGGCCGGGATCCCCGTGGAGCGAGGCGGGACCGGCCCCTGGCTCCTCCGCGTCCGTGCCGGGGGCGCGACCGCCACCGGCGCGTCCGTCGGGGCGGCCCGGGCCGGCAGGTACAGGTGGTAACGCCCGTACGTCTCGGCGAGCCGGTAGTGGCGCGCGACCTCCCCCACCACGTCGAGGCCGAGGTTCCCGCGGTCGTACCAGCGCCGCGAGCCGGGCAGGTCGAGATCCTGGAAGAGGACGACCGCCGCGAACTCGTCGCGCCGGAGCTCGTCGAGGAGCGGGCGCGCGAGGTCGGGATCGCGCTCGGAGGCGAGGCGGAGCATCCAGGTGTCGAGCACGAACGGCCGCTGGCCCGCGACGAGCGGCAGGAGCGGGTCCTCGGAGAGGACGGTGCCTGGCGGGAGCGCGGCGGCGAGGGCGCGCAGCTCGCCGAGGCGCGAGCGGCCGAGGTCCTCCCGCGCCATCCCGGCGACCACGACGAGGCCCAGCGCGCAGGCCACCGGCGCGAGGCCCCGCGCGATGCTCCCGGCGGTGCCGCGCGCGCGCCAGGCGGTGCCGAGCGAGAGCGCCGCGGCGACCTCCACCTCGACGAGGTGGTTCACGCCGGTGCCGGGCGACGCGTACACCACCACCACCGCGGCGAGCGCCGCCCCGAGCCAGAGCACGGGCAGCAGGGCCGCGCGAGGGGTGCCGCGGCGAGAGGAACGCACGTGACCCCGGAGCCCGGCCAGCGCGGCGGCGAGGGAGGCGCCGAGCAGGCCGATCGCCGCCGGATCCTCGACGGCGATCTCGTGGGCGAGCCGGACCGGCGCGACGAGGAGATCGCGCGCCGAGCCGCCGCCCACGGCGGTCGCCTCCAGGAGCTCGAAGAAGCGGCCGGCCGAGAACGCGTTGGTCAGCCCGACCACCGCCACCATGCCGGCCGCGACGCCCGCCCCCAGGATGACCGCGGCCCGGCGCTCGCGCCGGAGGAGCAGCCAGGCCATCGCCGCCGCCGGGGCGGTGAGCGCGGTGGGCTTCGCGGCGAACCCGAGCGCGAAGAGGACCGCCGCCGCCGCGAGCGCTCGGCCTGACGGTCCGCGCGCGACGGCCGCGAGGCCGAGCGCGCCGAGCCCGACGGGCAGGAGGTCGTAGCGGCTGGAGGACAGCGAGTACTGCGTGGCGAAGGTACCGAGCGTGAGCGCCGCGAACGCCGCCGCCGGCGCGCGCGGGGTGCCCACGCGGCGGAGCAGGACGTACGCGGCGGCGACGGAGAGCAGCCCGGTCGCGAGCGACAGCGCGTAGCCGGCGACGATGAGATCGAGCCCGGCCCGCCGCAGCCCCGCGTGCGCCGCGAAGGCGAGCGGGAACCAGCGCGTCCCGCCGTAGCCGAGCTCGGGGTCGACCATCGGCCGGTAGAACCGGCCGTGCGCGAGGTCGTCGGCGAGCGCCATCCACGCTCCCGAGACGTGGTTGAGCGCGTTGCCGCTCTCCCACGCGGCGGGGAGGCGCGCGGCGGTGGCGAGGCCAAGCGCAGCAGCGGCGAGGAGGAGGATCCAGGGGTTCCCGCGGCGCATCACCTCGACGGTGCGCGCTCGGCGCTCCTGCGACGAGCCCGGCACGGGGTCATGGCTCCGACGGAGCCGCGACCGTGCGGGCGCGGCGCGTGGCGAAGAGGGAGATCCAGCCGGCGGGCAGCCAGCCGCGCGCCCAGGAGAGCCCGAGGTACGCCGCGGCGAAGGCGAGGCACGCGGCCGCGACGCGCAGCACGACCGGCGCCTCGAGCCCGCGCACCACCAGCCAGGCAGGCGCCATCCCGACGCCTGTCGCCGCGAGCTGGCGAGCGAGCGCACGCACCGGCAGGATGCGGGCGAGCGGCACCTCGAACAGGCGGGCCGCGCGATGCAGCATGAGCGCGCGGGCGAGCGTTTCGGCGACGATCCAGCCGCCGAGGGCGCCGATGGGCCCGGCGGCGCGCAGCCCGCCGACGACGAGCGGGACCGTGGCGGCGAGCTTCGCCGCCGAGAGCGCGACCATGTAGCCCGTCTGGGCGCGCGCGCGCATCACGCCGTCGAGCGGCAGCGCGGCCAGCGCCACGGAGAGGATGCCGAGCCGGAAGATCGGCACCGCCTCGAGGTAGCGGGCCGAGAAGAGGAGCTCGATGAGCGCCGGGGCGATGACGCCGAGGAGGCCCATGAGCGGCAGGAACGCGAACGCGAGCTGCTGCACCGCCTCGTGGAAGAGCGGCAGCCCGGCGCGCGGCGGCCGTCCGGCGCCCTCGACCTCGGCGAGCCCGATCTGGAGCAGCTCCGAGACGGGCGTGTACAGGATGTCGACGACCGGGAGCTGGAACGTGCCCACGCTGTAGACGGCGAACGCCGCCGCCGAGACCGCCCCCGCGACCACGTAGTGGTGGAGCTGCTGCTGCGGGACGATGAGCAGGAAGGCGGCGCCGAACGGCAGCGCGTAGGCGGCCTGGCGGCGGAGGGCCGGCAGGGAGGGGCGGAGCCCGTGCGCGCGCCCGAGCGCGGCGAAGGTCCAGGCCGCGCGGAGCAGGTGGGCCGCCGTGATCCCGACGAACACCGCCTCGACGGAGCCGCCGACGAGGGCGGCGGCGAGGATCGCCGCCCCGCGCGCGACCTCGGTGAGGAGCCGCGCCACCGCCGCCGCCCCAATGCGGCCGGAGGCGTTCCAGGCGATGTCGAGCGGCGCCCCGATGATCTGCAGGCCCGTGAAGGCGGCCACCCAGCGCAGGTTCCGCGAGAGCTCCGGGTTGTGGAACTGCCGGTCCACGAGCGGCGCGCACAGGAGGAGGAGCGCCGCCGCCGCGATCCCGAGGACGAGGTGGAACCAGAGCGCCTGCGCGACGTGCGCGTCGCGCTCGCCCGGCTCGCGCGGGACGAAGTAGTAGAGGCTCATCGTCATGCCCATGGGCAGCACGAGCGCGACGGTCTGGGCGAGGAGCCAGGCCTGCTTGAACGTGCCGTAGGACGCCGGCACGAGCACGCGCGCGAGCACCATCGGGACCGCGAGCGTGAGGAGCGCGCCGGCGAGGCGAGCCACGAGCAGCGGCCGGGCGCGGGTGAGGATCGACTCGGACAAGAAGGTGGCCTTCTCTCCGCCGCGAGACGAGGCGCAGTCGGGTCCGGGCGGGAGGACCCCGTCGCGGCGCGCGCCCGCGTCCTCGCGGGTGCGCAGGCCGCGAGCGGCTGCGCGAGGCGCCGGCCTTCGGCAGGCGCATTCCGCCATATCGTGCGCAGCCCGCCACGCCGCGGCGCGTGCCCGTTGGAAGGGCTTTCGCCGCGCGGGCGTCGAACCGTCGAGCCGCCGAGCCGTCCTTCACCGAGCGGTCGTCCACCCGGCGTGCGGCCAGGACGGCTGCTCGCACGGCTGTCGGGCGGGCCTCGGCGGCCGCCGACCCGCCCGCGCCGCGCCCGACCCGCTTGCCCGACCTGACCCAGAGTTCCGAGTTCCCCCCACGTCTCACGGCCCCACGGACGCCCAGGCCGGATCGTCCTCCACCTCCTCGCGCAGCCACTCCATGAGCGGCACACCGCCCGCGCTGAACGCGGCGGGGTCGCCCACGAGCGTGTGGGTCGCCCCGGGCACGAGGAACGTGCGCGCGTTCGGGAGCGGCGCGATGACCTCCGTCGCGAGCCGGCGGATGGCCGCCTCGAAGCGGGCGGGCTCGAGGAAGGCGAAGGTGCGGATGACCGAGTCGCGGGTGGAGGAGAGGAGCGCGAGGCGATCTCCCGGGTAGCGCGCGGAGAGCGTGGGGAAGATCTGCGACAGGTCCTCCGCGCAGCGCGTCCCGCACAGCGGCAGGAGGACCTCGTCGAGGCGCCAGCTCACGAACCAGGCGGCGCGCACCGCGGGAGAGAAGTCGTCCCCGACGAGCGGCGGGCCGGAGTCGTCCACGAGATAGCCGCGCGTCGCCGGCCAGCGGCGGCGGAAGCTGTCGAAGGCGAGCAGGGCGCCGAAGCCGCCTGCGGATGCGCCGCTCACCACCACCTTCGGCGGCGCCCCCAGGTGCGCGTCGAGCCAGTCGAGGGCGAGCGCGACGTTGATGCGGCCCTTGTGGAACCAGCGGCGCGGCGATCCAGGGTAGCGCTGGATCTCGTCTCCGGCGTGCACGTCGCCCGTGCAGTACGGCACGAACACGAGCGTGTAGCGCGCGAACGGGTTCCCCGGGGCGGAGCGATCGAGGATCGTGCCCGGGACGTCCGCCTCGCGCGCCGCGAACTCCGGGGCCGCGAAGGGGCCAGGCTTCGCGAGCCCGAGCGTGAAGCAGGTGAGCGCATCCCAGCACGCGCCGCCGCCGTCCAGGAAGACGAGGAGGTCGTCGCCCTCGCCGCGGTTCACCGCGATGCCGGTCGGCGATCCGTCGCTGCACGACGTCCCCGGCAGATCGATCCACCGCCACTCGTTTCGGGGGAGCTCCTCCGCCCGTGCCGCCGCGCCGCTGCTCCCGCTGCCGCCACCGCACGCGGCGAGGAGGCCGAGCGCGGCGGCGACGGCCGCCGGGCGCAGCCGGCGGACGAGCCAAGGTCGGGCCATGCAGGGAACGTTGGGCGCGGGACCCTCGCGCGCAACGCGGCGCGGCACGGAGCCGCGGCGGCCGGTCTCCACGTGAAGGTGACGCGGCCCCCCGCGCTCGCGTGGGAGTCGAGGAGAGCCTGCTCCGGCGTCGCGACGCTCAGAACTTCAGCACGAGCTTGCCGAAGCTCTCGTTGCGCTCCATCCGCTCGTGCGCCTCGCGGGCGCGCTCCGCCGGGATCACCGCGTCCACGATGGGCTTCACTCTGCCCGAGGCGACGAGCGGGAGGACGTCGCGCGCGAACGCCAGGGTGGCGGCGATCTTCTCCTCGAGCGGGCGGGGCCGGAGCACCGTGCCGACGAAGGTGGCGCGCGTGCGCATGAGGAGTCCCAGGTCGAGCTGGGCCTTCGGGCCGCCCATCGTGCCGATGACGACCACGCGCCCGCCGCTCGCGAGGGCCGCGAGGTTCTCCGCCGCGTACGGGGCCCCCACGAAGTCGAGCACGAGCGGCACGCCCCGCTTTCCGGTGAGGCGCCGCGCCTCGTCCGCGAAGCGCGGCTCGTCCTTCGAGACGAGGAGGCCGTGGTCGAGGCCGAGCGCGCGCGCCCGCTCGAGCTTGTCGGCCGTGCGGGAGGTGCCGATGACCGTCGCGCCGGCCGCCTTCGCGATCTGCAGCGCCGCGGTGGAGACCCCGGAGCCGATGGCGTGGATGAGCACCGGCCAGCCCGGCCGCAGGCCGCCGAGGGTGAAGAGCGCGTCGTGCGAGGTGACGCAGGCCTCGGGGATCGCCGCCGCGTCCTCGAAGGAGAGCGCGTCCGGGATCCGCACGAGCATCCGCTCGTGCACGACGGCGAGCTCCGCCTGCCCCTCGCCCGAGGCGATGGCCATCACCCGGTCGCCGGGCTTCCAGGCGGTGACGCCCGCGCCGACCGCGGCGACCTCGCCCGCGAGCTCGAGGCCGGGGATGTCCTCACGCGTGCCGGGCGGGGGCGGATAGAGGCCGCGGCGCTGGAGGAGGTCGGCGCGGTTCAGCGCGGCGGCGCGCACGCGCACGAGCACCTCGCCGCGCACCGGCGCGGGATCGGAGGTCTCGGCGAAGCGCACGATCTCGGGACCGCCCTTGCCGTCGAACAGGACCGCCTTCATGGAATCCTCCTCATGCCGGGCGCGCCGAAGTGACCGCTGGGCGCGCCGAAAGGTGCCTCGAAGCTCGCGCCATCCGCGTCGCGCGCCACGACGGCGCGCCCCGGCTCGAGGTGCGCGAGAGGATAGCGGTCGGCGCGTGGAACGGCGACCCGGTCGTCGTCCGGCGGGCAGGCCGGCGCCACGTCGAGGGCCGCGAGCGCCTCCGGCGGCTCGACGGCCACCGCGAGGAAGTAGCCGTTGTACGTGCCGTCCCACCACATCGAGAGCTCGGCCTCGGCGGTGGCCGCGCGGGCGGCGAGCTCGAGGAGCGCGGCGCGGAAGGCGCGGAAGGGCGCGGTGTCCGTGCGCGGATCGACGCCCGCCGCGGAGGGGTCGGCATAGCGCGCGCGGAGGTCCTCGAGGGCGAAGCGCAGGATGCGGGCGGGCACGCCGCGAGGATGCCGCGGACATCGGCGGCGCGCAGGGGAAAGTGCGGGCCGGCCTCGCGCACGGGGGTCGAGGTCGGTCGCGGTTCAGGGCACCCGCCGGTCAGCGGGGCGGGTCCCCCGCGCGCTCACCTCAGCGCGCCGTCGACCCCCACCACCACGTCCCTGAGCGGCAGCGCCTTCCCGGACGCCGCCACGGCGTGCCGGGCCGACATCGCGATTCCGCCGCAGCACGGCACCTCCATGCGCGCGACCGTGACGCTCCGGATGTCGGAGCACGTGAGGATCTCGGTGAGCTTCTCGGCGTAGAAGCGGTTGTCGTCGAGCTTCGGGCAGCCGACGACGAGGGCCTTGCCGGCGAGGAGCTCGTCGTGGAAGCCGGCGTACGCGAACGGCACGCAGTCGGCGGCGACGAGCAGGTCCGCGCCCTGGAAGTACGGGGCGGTCACGGGCACGAGGTGGAGCTGGACCGGCCACTGGCCGAGCCGGCTCTGGGCGGGGCCCGCGCCGGACCCGGCGCGGGAGGGCAGGGGCACGGGCACGGGGCGCGGCGAGAGCGTGCGCGGCCGCGACCCGGGACAGCCGGCGCCTGCGGCGGGGCCCGGGTCCGAGACGATCGACAGCCGCGGCCTCGGGCGCGGCGGAGGCGCGCTCGCGGCGGGTTGCGCCGGGTGAGCCGGGGCGTGGGCGTGCGCGTGACCCGGCGCGCCGGTCTTCTCGAGATGCGTCTTCACCGCCGCCTCGTCGAACGCCGCCGCCTCGCGCTCGATCACGGTGATGGCGCCCTGCGGGCACTCGCCGAGGCACGCGCCGAGGCCGTCGCAGAGGACGTCGGCCGAGAGCCGCGCCTTCCCGTTCACGAGCGCGATGGCGCCCTCGGCGCAGGACGGGATGCACTGGCCGCAGCCGTCGCAGCGCGCCTCGTCGATCTGAACGATCTTCCGGATCATGCGGTCGCTTATCCCATGTCGGGCGCCCGGCCGGTAGTCAGCGGACGCTTCGGGCCGAGGCCGCCCGCGCAGCCCGTGCGCGGCCCCGGACGCCGGGCGACCGCCCGCTCGCCTGGCCGAAAACTGGCCGGCGGCGCGGGCCAGGGCTACCCATCGAGCGGGCGATATCGGTGACCACGGCGACGGCGGAGATCACGGTCGAGGCGCTCGCGCACGCGGGGCGCGTGCTGTTCGGCCCGTCGTTCGCGCCGCACGCGAGCGCCTGGCGCGGCGCGCTGCGCGAGGCCTACCGGCGCCGCGCGCTCGAGACGCATCCGGACCGGGCGCGCGCGCTCGGCCGTCCCGAGGCGGAGCTCGCGCGGGAGTTCCGGGCGGTGGCGGAGGCCTATCGCGTGCTCTCGGCGGCGGCGCGGGCGCCGGCTGCGCGCGTCGTCCGGTCCGGCGCG